>JBBQMH010000041.1:0-19712 GCA_038328755.1 Candidatus Limnocylindrales bacterium | reverse complement strand
CGAGCGTCCGTTCACGCTCCAGATCCCAGATCACTACTGGTCACAGTCGGACGCCGGCGCCCCGGTGCGAGTCCTGACCGTGAGCCTTTCGGATCCGTTCACCTACCGCGCCCAGACGCTCGAGACGATCGTCAGCGTGCTCGGCGTGGCCGCCGTCATCGCCCTGCTCGTGGCAGTAATCGCCTCGATCCTGATCGCCGACCGGCTGGCCAACCCCATCCGGCGGCTGACGGGCGCCGCACGCGAGCTTTCGGAGGGACATCTCGACACACGCGTGACGCCGCCCAGCAGCTCGCGCGAGATGGGCGAGCTGACCGTGGCCTTCAACTCGATGGCTGAGCGCGTCCAGGAATCGATCGAGTTCATCCGCCGCGACCGCGACCGAAGCCGCGAATTCCTGGCCGACGTGTCGCACGAGCTGCGCACGCCGATTGCGGCGCTCCGGACCTTCAATGAGCTGCTCCAGGAACGAGCCGGTGAGGATCCGACGGCGCGGGCTGAATTCCTCGAGGCGAGTGCCGGGCAGTTGGAGCGCCTCGACTGGCTGGCCCAGAACCTGCTCGAGCTTTCGAAGCTGGATTCGGGGCTGGTCCTTCTTGATCTGCGACCGGACGACATCCGGGCGACGGTCGAGCAGGCGGTCGAGCAGGCGGATGCTGCGGCCCGGCGGCGCGGCCTCGAGATCGGCGTCCACCTCCCGGATCGTCCGCTCCGGATCCACCACGATCCGGTCCGGATTGGCCAGGTCGTCACCAACCTGGTCGGCAATGCCATCAAGTTCACCCCGCGCGGCGGTCAGATCGGGGTGGACGTCGGACCCGTCGAGGACGGTGTCCGGATCGTGGTGACCGACTCCGGCGTCGGCATCGATCCGGCTGAGTTGCCGCACATCTTCGAGCGCTTCTACCGCGGCACGCAGGCGAACGAGGCGCGGGGCAGTGGCAGCGGCCTCGGTCTGGCCATCGTCCAGAGCATCGTCCAGATGCACGGCGGCAGCGTGGCAGTGGAGAGCCGCGTCAACGCAGGGACCACGTTCACCGTCGTCCTGCCACGCGACTCACGCCACGCGTCGCCTTCGCAGGCTGAACCCCACGGCTGGGGCGCGGCAATGATGGAGGAAACTTCATCGACCGCGGACCTCAAGGTGAATCCGGATCCGGCAGGATGAGATCAAACGAACCCCGGGCAACCTCGAGTCCGGACTCCCCAGCCGAGAGCGAGTGATCAGATCACGATGACGACACCGAACGACCCCTGGCAGCCGATTGACGGCGATACTGCAGACACACCGCCGATCGGTGACGAGACTCCGACGGCCGCGTTCACGCCCGAGGCCGCGTTCACTCCCACGGCCGCGTTCGCCCCCGAGCCGGAGCACCGCCGGGACTGGGTCTCGGGCTCCTTTGCGGCCGAGGAAGCACCGCCGTCCCTCGCCCCGGAGGACGAGCCCACATCGTTCGCCCCCGCCTCCGGTGCGCCACCACCGGTCACCCCAGTATCGGCGAAGGCAAGCGGCGGGCCGGCCCGAGCGGGCATCGGGTCGATTCTCGCAGCCTCGCTCCTGTCGGCCGTCCTCGCCAGCGCCGGAACCTTTGCCGCGATCCGCTCCACGGGCGTCCTCGATCCCGCCATAGGCGGTCCATCGGGCAGTTCCGCATCGGTTGCTGGCGCGCATCTCCCGGTGGCCATCGACGAGACATCGGCCGTCATCGACGCCGCGGCGAAGGCGGGCCCCGCGGTCGTCCGCATTCTCGTTTCCGGGACCGCCACGACCTCGCTCGGGGGCACCATCCCTGAGCAGGGCGTCGGCTCCGGGATCATCTTCGACTCCAACGGCTGGATCCTGACGAATCGGCACGTCGTCACGGATTCGAGCGGGGCAACATCCTCGACGTTGACGGTCGAGCTCAGGGACGGTCACCAGTACGACGGCACGGTCTACGGGGTCGACACCCTGACCGACCTGGCCATCGTCCGGATCAAGGCCACCGGACTGCCAGCCGTCTCCATCGGCGTCTCCGCCGATCTGCAGGTTGGTCAGATCGCGATCGCCATCGGCAGCCCGCTCGGCACCTATTCCAACACCGTAACGTCGGGGATCATCTCGGCGACCGGGCGGTCAATCACAGTCCAGAACGGCGACCGGCTCAACAACCTCATCCAGACCGATGCGGCCATCAACCCCGGCAACAGCGGTGGACCGCTGCTCGATGTGATCGGGGAGGTCATCGGCATCAACACCGCAGTCGCCACCGGCTCAAACGGCATCGGATTCGCCATTCCGATCGACATCGCGGGCCCGATGATGCGCCAGGCACTGGCTGGCCAGCCGTTGTCAAGGCCGTATATCGGCGTCCGGTACGAGGCGATCACGGTCCAGGTCCAGGCTCGTGATGGTCTTACGGTGGACCACGGCGCCCTGGTCAAGGACTCGACGGACGGATCGGGCGCGTCGCTTGCGGCGATCGTCCCCGGTGGTCCGGCCGCAACAGCCGGCCTCAAGTCGGGCGACATCATCGTTGGCATCGGGACCCAGGACATCGATTCGGAGCACCCGCTCGACCTGGTCCTCGCCACCTACTCCCCCGGCCAGGTCGTGGACCTTCGGATCCTGCGCGGCAGCGAGACGCTGACCCTCCCCGTGACACTCGGAACCCGACCCGGCAACCTCTGAGCGGCGACCCGCGATCCGGTGCGCCTAGTGGCGTTGGCGCCGGATCTCGACCGCCGCATGGGAGAGTGGCCCGCCGAGCTGGACCTCCGGCTTGCGGACCCGGACCGCAACCGCGTCAAGGCCCGCGAAGTCAGCGAGCAGTTCATGGGCAATGGCCTCGGCCAGGGCCTCGATCAGGTTGAAGGTCGTTGACTCGACGATCGTCCGGACCGTCTCGTAGACCAGCCCGTAGTCGAGTGTCCGGGCGAGGTCGTCCTCGAGACCGGCGGGGCGGAGATCGAGGTACAGCTCGACGTCGACCTCGAATCGCTGCGGCGTGACCTTCTCGTGATCGAACACCCCGTGGCGCGCCCTGAAGACCATGTCGCTGAGCACGATCCGGTCGGTGATCATCCCTCGTCCTCGGACCGGGTGCCCCGGACGACCGCATCGGCCATCCGGGCGGCGCGGACGTTCTCCCTGACGTCGTGGACCCGCACGATATCGACGCCGGCCGCAATGGCGAGAGCCGTGGTGGCGAGCGTGGCCTCCAGGCGCTGGTCCGCTGGCAGGTCCAGGACGCGGCCGAGGGTCGATTTGCGGGACGTCCCGAGCAGGATCGGGCGGGCCAGCAGAGCGAGCGTCGGAAGCTCGCGCAGGAGCACGAGGTTGTGGTCGGCGGTCTTGCCGAACCCAAACCCCGGGTCGATGAGGATGTCGTCCCATTCGATGCCGACCCGCAGGGCCCGCTCGATCGCCCGCTGGAGGTCCGTCACGATTTCGGGGATCAGGTTCGTGTAGCGCGCCTCGGCGCGGTTGTGCATGAGGACGATCGGGACCTGCCGCTCAGCGGCGAGCCGGACCATCGCATCGTCAGCGCCAACGCCCCAGACGTCGTTGATCAGGTCCGCCCCGGCATCGATCGCCGCGGCTGCGACATCGGCCTTCGTCGTATCCACCGAGATCGGCATCGTGGGAAACGCCTCGCGGACGGCCTCGATGGCGGGCACCACCCTGGCGATTTCGTCGGACGGCGTAACGGCGCTGTGGCCAGGTCTCGTCGACTCACCGCCGAGGTCGAGGATGTCGGCACCGGCCTCGGCCATTGACCGCGCCAACTCGATGACATCGTGGCCGGCGCCATCGCCGAGGAGGCCGTCCCCCGAGAACGAGTCGGGGGTTACGTTGATGATCCCCATCACGAATGTCCGGGTACCCCAGCGAAACGAGGCTGGGCCAATGGTGGTGGTTCCGGGACCCTCGGGCAGGCCGTTCGTGGATCGTTGGGTCATGCGGCTGGCACCTCGGGATCGCGGAGGTCCGGGTCATCCACGAGCCGGCGCCGCGCATCCCCGACAAGGTACAGCGACCCGGCGACGACCACCGGCCCCGCGCCAAAGCCCTGACTGGGATCCAGGGCCGCCTCGAGGGCCGCTCCCGGATCATCGATGCTCTCGACCCGGGCATCGGGGAGGGCCGCCTGCCAAACCGCGGCGAGCCGATCGGCCTGCAGCGCGCGAGCATTGGCGAGCCCTGTGGCGATGATGCGTGCGCCTCGCAGGGCGACGGAGCCAGCGAGCGCCGCGGCCACGCCCCCCACGTCCTTGTCCTCCATCGACGCAACGACCAGCGTCAGCGGCGAGGGCTCGGCGCGGTCGCCACCGGACAGGACCGGCCGCAGGTCATCGAGAGCGGCTGCGAGCGCCGCTGCGCCGGCCGGGTTGTGGGCACCATCGAGGAGGACGTCGCGACCGTCCACCCGCAGCAACTCGAGGCGGCCTGGCCAGCGTGCGGTCTCATAGCCCCGACGCCGGGCAGCATCGCTCACGTCGGCGATTCCGGCCTCCGCCAGCGCGTCGAGGAGCGCATCGGCGACCGCCACGTTCGCAGCCTGGTGGCGGCCCAGGAGGCCAACATGGGTGGTCCCGAGCCGCGCCAGCTCCACGTCGATCCCATCCCGTCCTGAGGCCAGCACCGGCGCCGGATTCACCTCGCGCAGCAGTACCCCGAGACGGCGAGCGCGGCGCCGAACGACCGACAGCGCATCGCCGCTCGTGCCGGTCACGGCGAGGTCGCCGCGCTCGATGATCGCGGCTTTCTCGCGGGCGATGAGCGGGATCGTGGCCCCCAGCCGATCCATGTGGTCCAGCGTCACGTTCGTGACCACCGCCACGCCGCCGTCCCACGCGTGGGTGGCATCGAGGCGACCGCCGAGGCCCACCTCGACCAGCGCGACCTCCACGCTCGATTCCGCGAACCAGCGAAAGATGATCGCCGTCAGGAGCTCGAATTCGGTCGGCTCGCCGTAGCGACGGGCGACGCGGTCGGCGATCGGCAGGATCTCGCTGACCAGTCGGCCGAATGTGTCCGGATCAACCGGCCGGCCGTTGATGACCAGGCGCTCGCGGTACGAGATCAGGTGGGGCTTGGGAGTCTCGCCGACCCGGAACCCTGCGCTTCGAAGCGCACTGCCCGCCAGGGCGATGACGCTACCCTTGCCGTTGGTTCCCGCGACCAGCGCGCCGCGGAACGCGAGTTGCGGTTCACCGAGCTCGCGGAGCAGGGCCCGAGTGCGCCCGAGCCCCAGCCGGATCCCGAAGCGGCCGCGGGCCTCTAGGGCCGCGATCGCCGCTCGGTAGGAGCCCCCGTCTGCGCTCAATGGGCCGACAGGTCTTCCTCGTAGAAGACGCACTGGTTGAATCGCGGAGAGAGACAGACGTCGTTGATGTATCCCTGCTCCAGGTGAACCCCGCCACGGAGCTGGCAGCGCGAGGTGGTCGAATCCTGGCGGACCAGTCCTTTGAGCAGGTGCGGGGCGTGGATCGGGATCGCTCCTCGGACTCCGGTCATGTAGAAGTGGGCACAGACGTTGCGGCGGAGGTTCGGCAGTCCGAACGCCCTGGCCCGTGCAAGCTCGGCGCCCGGGTGCGGCCCCAGCCCATCCATCGCCGATCCAGCGGCCCGGCCGGGACCAACTGCCGTTCCGGGGCCGTTCAGGGCTGCCATCGTCGGGACGCGGGCGATCGGGCCCAGGCCAAACGCCGGGCGCCCGTCAGAACGCCGCGCTGGGCGTGAAACCGGACGGCCGAAGCGCAGTCCTTCGGTTGCCGGGCGATCCGGCCGCGAACCGCGGTCGTCCAAGCGCATCCCTCCTGCATCCGGCGAACCGGGTCAAGTACCCCGGATGGCAGCAGCGTACACCGCACCGCATCGGACTCGCCGGCGAAGCCGCGATCCGTGCGACCATACCCCCCGATGCCGACCCGCCGCGGTAAAAGCTCCCACGTTCGGCCCCGCCCGCCCAGTTCGGGTCGCCCGGCACCCCAGAAGGTGCGCAGACCTGCTCCCGATGCCTACCGGCTCAAGCGAGCCAAAGGCCTCAGCAAACGGCGACGGGGCCTGTCGTCCCCGGTGAAGGCCATCCTCGTTGTCGCTCTGGCGGCGCTGGGCATCGCGGTCTTCATGACTGCCAGCGGTGGGGTCGGAAAGCTCGTCGGGGCGCTCGGCAACAGCATGTTCGGCTTCGTCGACAAGATCACCTCGACGCCGGCGCCATCAGCGACGGAACTGATCGTCGCGGGTGCCCCCTTGATCACGCCACCGAGCGAGCCGTACACGAATCAGACCTCGGTTGATCTCCAGATCACCGTGCCGTCCGGCGAAGTCGGCCGGACGACGGCGCGACTCCGTGTCTACCTGACGCCGGAGGACGGGACGCGAGCGCAGGTTGCTCTCGTCCCGATGGGCACCACGATCCGGATGGTCGTACCGGTGACGCTGGAGCCGGGTCGCAACGATTTCCAGGCGACGATCGTTGAGAGCGGGCTGGAATCGGACGCGTCACCGGTCGTGAGCTTCATCCTGGATACCCAGCCGCCCAAGATCGTCCTGAAGGATCCCCTTGATGGCGGCACCGTCAATGCCGATACCGCCACCTTCACCGGGCAGACGCAGCCGCGGACATCGCTCGTCGTCAAGAACGCCACCAACGGAACGTCCATCTCGGGCCAGGCCGGTTCGGAAGGGCTTTTCGCGCTGATCCTGCCCCTCGAGGCAGGCTCGAACGTCATCTCGATCACGGGCACCGATCCAGCCGGCAACGTTGGGACTCTCAGCCTGACTGTCATCCGGGGCAGCGGAACGCTGACGGCCAGTCTGACCGCCTCGGCCGCCCGGATTTCAACCGCCTCGCTACCCGTTCCCCTGCAGCTCAACGTGCGAGTCCTGAACCCCGATGGCCAGCCGGTCGTCGGGGCCAACGTGACGTTCACCCTGACCCTCCCCGGGATCCCGCCGATCTCCAAGGACGGGGTCACCGGGGAGGACGGCCGGTCCAGCTTCACGACCACGCTTCCGAAGGACGTGACCGCGGGTGCGGGCTTGGCCACCGTGCTCGTCGCAACCACGGACTTCGGCGAGACCTCCAGCCAGAAGGCGATCACGATCGTCCCGTAGGGGCGAGTTCGCTTCCGCTCGACTGCAGGTTCCGCTCGACGGCAGGTTCCGCTCGACGGCAGGTTCCGCTCGACGGCAGGTTCCGCTCGACTGCAGGTTCCGCTCGACGGCGCGGGTCGTCGCAGCTACCATGCGGCCATGTCGATGTGGCGGTGCCCCCACTGCGGCACTCCCCAGGCGGAGACGGCCCGCTGCTGGGTGTGCCATCGATCCTCGACCACCTGTTCGACGTGCCGCCACTTCCGGCAGAGCGTTGCTGCGCAGGTCGGCTACTGCGGTCTCGATCGCCGACGACTGCCGTTGGCGGGCAACGAGCATCGAGGGTGCTGGGAAACCGCGGCCACCCGCACGACCGAGCCGGGTGCGACCGGTACGGGCAACGCGACGGAGCAAGGCCCATCCGCCCGGCGCCGAGACTTCATCCCGGTTGAGCTCACCAGGGAGCCGGCGATCGTCGGGTTGAGTCCAGGGACGTCCGATGGCGCTCCGCCCGACATCCGCTCCGCCGACCTTTGGCGGGACAGTCAGACACTGTTCGGGGATCTCGATCACTGAGAGGATCGAGTGAGGCGCGCCAGGCGTGGCAATCGGGTCCGTCGGCACCCACCCCCCGTGGCTCAGCCGAGCCTCACGGTCCGGGCGGGCAGGTCGCCAGTGCAGCGGGATCGCTGATCGTCAGGTTGATCGGCGATCCGAAGGGTTGGTTCGTGCCGGCTGATGGCGACTGCGAGACCACGACCCAATCGTTCGTGGCAGTGCCGATTCCGACCGGTGTGACTGTTCCAAGCACGAAGCCATCGTTCTCGAGCGAGGTCTTGGCAACTCCGAGCGCCTGGCAGAGGTAGTTGCCCACGTTACGCGGGCCGGGTGTCGGCGTTGGCGTCGGTGCCGCCGTTGGCAGGGGCGACAGCGTCGGTTCGATGGTCGGGGACGGCGTTGGCGTCGGTTCGGGGCCTTTGGACACCGTGTAGTTCACCGACAGGCCCTGGGTGACGACTTGACCGGGCCCCGGATCCTGACTGACCACGGACCCGACAGGAATGAAGTCGTCGGAGACCTCGGATCGCGACCCGATCGTGAGTCTCGCGCTGGCGATGAGGTTGAGCGCGTCGCTCTCAGTCCTGCCCCGCAGGTCTGGCACGGCAACCGTCTGGTCACCCAGAGCGAGGGTCAGCTTGATGGTCGTGCCGGGGTCCGCCGCGGTGCCGGGCAGCGGATCCTGCGACAGCACCGTGTCGTCCGGCTGGTCGCTGGGCTCGAATGCTGCACGAGCGACCTTGAGCCCGACCTTCTGCGCTGCGACCCGGGCGTCGTCGTAGGACATGCTGACGAGTTCCGGAACAGAAACCTGCTCCGGTCCTGGAGCCGGCGTCGCGTTCAGCAGGCGGAAGATGAGGAAGGCGGAGATCCCGAGGATGCCGATTGCCAGCAGCCCGGCGATCCAGACCCACGGGCTGGTGCGATCGGATCGCGCAGCGTCGTCGTACTCGTCGTCCGGCCGGCGACGGCCGGCGGTCATCGGCTTGGCCCGCGACCACTCGTCCTGGCCGGCGTAGGCGTCCGGCGCATACGGAACCCGGGCGCCTGGGTTGGGTTGTGCGGTTCCGGCAATCGTGGCCTCGGGGTGCGCGGCGCGCGCGGCGGCCTTCGCGGAGCCCGCGACGACCTTCGCGGAGCCCGCGGGTTTGGCAGTGGCCCCGGCGGCAGCGCCGGCACCACCCAGGGCTACGGCCGCCGCGACTCCTGCGATCCCGGCCGCTCCACCTGCGACTCCTGCTGCTCCAGCCGCGCCCGTCGTGGCGCCCCCCGCCGCGCGATCGGCGAGATATCGATCGAGCGCATCGGCCATCGCCGTTGCGGAGGGAAAGCGATCTTCTTCGGCCGTCGCCATCGCCTTGCGGGTGATTGCCTCGAGGACCGGCGGGATGCCGCTCCGGATCGACGATGGGCTCTTGGCGGTTCCTGTCAGGCGGGCCGTCGCGATCGCTGCCGCTGAATCGCCTTCCCACGGCCGCTGGCCAGTGAGCAGCTCGTACAGCACGATGCCGAGGCTGTAGATGTCCGATGCCTGCGTGGCGATCTCGCCGCGCGCCTGTTCGGGGCTGAAGTAGTGGACCGAGCCAAGCGTCGTACCCGGCAGCGTCAGCGCGGCCTCGGCGAGCGCGCGCGCGATCCCGAAGTCGGTGACCTTGACCAGCCCTTCGCGGGTCACCAGGACATTGCTCGGCTTGACGTCGCGATGAACAAAGCCGGAGGCGTGCGCGGCAGCAATGGCGCGCGCGATCTGGGAGGTCAGCCGGGCTGCCTGGCGCGGCGGCAGCGCGCCGCTGCGACGAATGATCGAGCCCAGATCCTCACCGTCGACCAGCTCCATCACGATGAACGGGCCGGCCGGGTCGGTCCCGTAGTCGTAGACGGCCACCACGCCGGGGTAGTTCAGCGATGCGGCGGACTGCGCCTCCTGGCGGAAACGGGCGAAGAAGTCGGGGTCACTCCCATATTCGGGCCGCAGGATCTTGACCGCCACGTCCCGCTCGAGCTGGGAATCCCGAGCACGATAGATCGTGGCCATGCCGCCCTGCCCCAGCAGTTCGATCAGTCGATATCGACCGCCGAGGGTGGTCCCGATGTCCGCCAAGGAATCCTCCGAGCAGTGACGCCGTCGCGCGTCTCGATCGTAGCGTACGACGATGACGCGGCAGCGACGATGACGATCGTCAGTCCTGGAGTTCGAGGCTCCGGAGGTGGGCTCGCAGCTCTGAGGCAAGCTCGGGACGTTCGAGCGCCAGGTCAACGGTGGCCTTCAGCCAGCCCATCGTGGTCCCGGCGTCGTAGCGCACCCCCTCGAACTCGTAGGCGTAGACCGATTGCTCCGCCATGAGTGCCTGGATGGCATCGGTGAGCTGGATCTCGCCGCCCGAGCCCCGCTGGGTCTGCTCGAGCTTGTCGAAGATCTTGGGCGTCAGGACGTAGCGCCCGATGATCGCCAGGTTGGATGGCGCCGTCCCGGCTTCGGGCTTCTCGACCACCCGCGAGACCTGGTGCAGCCGCCGATCGGTGCTGTCCGGCTCACCGGTCGTCCCGACGATCCCGTATCGGACCGTGTCGGCTGGATCGACTTCCGCGACCGCCAGGATCGAACTATGCGTCTGCTGGTAGGCATGAATGAGTTGGCCGATCGCGGGCCGCTCGGAAATGACGACGTCATCCGGCAGGAGGACCGCGAACGGCTCGTTGCCGATGAGATCCTTGGCCATCAGGACCGCGTGCCCCAGCCCGAGCTGCTCCTTCTGGCGGACATACGCGATCTGGGCGAGGTCGCTGATGTGCCGCACCATGCGGAGCTTCTCGATCTCTCCCTTTTCCTCGAGGAGATGCTCGAGCTCGTACGACAGGTCGAAGTGGTCCTCGATCGCCCGCTTCTGCGTCGAGGTGACGATGATCACCTGCTCGATGCCGGCAGCGACTGCTTCCTCGACGGCGTACTGGATGATCGGCTTGTCGACGAGGGGCAGCATTTCCTTTGGCTGCGCCTTGGTCGCCGGCAGGAATCGAGTGCCCCAGCCGGCTGCTGGGAAGACTGCTTTTCGGACGCGCATGACACCCCTTGGACGGTTGGTGGGCGTCCCCGAGGATACCACCGGGGCCTCCTCCGGCAGGTTGGGCGTCAGTCCCCGAGACCGTCCACGAAGGTCCGGACCGCGGCAGAGAAATCATCAGGCTCATCCAGCGGTGTGAGGTGCGCCGCCAGGGGGAGAACCCTTCGCGTCACGTGCGGGATCCCTCGAAGGAAGGACGATTCACCGAGGCGGAAGATCGGGTCGAGTCCCCCGTTGATCACCAGGATCGGGCCGCCGAACGCCTTCAGCCTGTCGCGGAAGCGGGTCCCGGCCAGCGTCATGACCGCTTCCGCGCCGCCCCGTGACCAGTAGCCGGAAGCCACGATCGGTTCGGCGATCTCTGGCGCGTACCGGCGCCGAAAGACCCAGGTGTTGATCGCATCGAGTGGGCGCTCCGGCACGACGACGAGTCCCCAGGCAAACAGCCGGAAGGCGGTGCTCACGAGTCCTCTCGGCTCGGCGGTCGAGCCCGCCAGGACGAGCGCGCGGACTCGGCCCGGGTTGCGCGCAGCGACGGTCATGGCGACATAGCCGCCGAGCGACAGGCCCACCAGGACCGCGGGACCGCCACCCGCAGCGTCGATCGCCGCCTCGACCACGTCGGCCGCTGCATCGAGCGTGAATGGCTCCTCGGCATGGGCGCCATGGCCGGGCAGGTCGAGCGCCACGCAGCGATACGTATCCGACAGTCGTCCCATGACCGCCCCCCAGGACGTTCGAGTGAGCCGGGTGCCGTGGATGAAGACGATCAGCGGTCCCTCGGGCGGGCCGGCGCGGTCCAGGGCACTGTCAGTCATCGGGTAGCTCCGGGCTCCAGCCCAGACGCCGGATCCATGGGGAACTCCAGGGAGAGCTCCGGCTCTGCGGCGGGCAGCAGGGCTGGCTCGGCCGGACGAGCCCGCTGGATGAGGATCGCGGCCGACAGGATCGCCACTCCGCCGAGGGCCTGAACTGGGCCTACCGCCTCGTGCAGGAGGATCGCCGCGAGTGCCACCCCGACCAGGGGCTCGAAGAGCATCAGGATGCCGGCCCGGACCGGACCGAGCCAGCGGATGCCAGCCAGGAAGAGGAAGCTCGGCACGGCGGCTCCAAACGTGCCGCCGAACACCAACAGCCCGAACAGGTCCGCTCGTCCGATGGGCAGGGCCAGCTCACCAATGCCTCCGCCAATCATCACCAGGACGGCGGCGATCAAGGCCGAGACCCCGAGGATCACGCCCATTGCCTGATCGGTTGGCACGCTCCGGTATCCACGGCGACTGACCAGGACGAAGATGGCCTGGCTGCCCGCAGCCGACAGAGCGAGGCCGACGCCCACGGCGTCGATTCCGTCAGTGCCCGGGGCGGTCGGCCCGCCGACCACCACCGCCACCATGCCCGCGAGAGCTACTACGAGCGCGACGGCCCGAGGCCGGTCCATGGGTTCCCAGCCCAGGAAGGCCGAGACCCCGGTGACGATGGCCGGGTAGAGGTAGAAGCAGAGCAACACGATTGCGACCGGGAGACGCGCGAAGGCCAGGAACATCGCCATGTTGAGCGTCGCACCGACCACGGAGGCGACCCCGAGGGACACCCGGCCGCGCGGATCGAGCGAGCGCCAGCCCACCAGTCGCGCGCCGCGGGATACGGCCACCACGACCGCCACGCCGATCACCAGCGCGCCGATCCCCGCCCGCCAGGTCACGAACGCCAGCGGCGTCAGACCGAGCTCATACACGCTCCGCGACAGGACGCCGAGCATCCCGAAGAAGCTGGCCGCCGTGACCACGACCAGACTGCCAAGCAGCGGGCTCCGTCGATCGTCCACCGCCCCATGGTACGGGCGGCCTTCCGGAACCTACGGGTCAGTGGCTGCCGGCGCTCCGCTCGCGACGTGCGACACCCAGCCGGATCTTCGTGAACGGGATCCGGAACTCGCGAAAGACCTCGATCGAAATCAGGAACCCGGCAAGCAGGAAGATCACCGCGATCAGCTTCGCGATGGCGAACGGCGCGGTGACCCCGAACCGGTTGAGGCCGTCGCCGGCCGACGCGACGATCGCCCCGATGGCGATGAGGAGTGTTGACGGAACGCGGCTGTGGAGCCGGCCCGTGACGAGTGCCTGAACTGCCCCGGGGATGGAAGCAACGAAGTTCACGGTCAGGGCCACCGGGGAGATCAACAGGTTGAACAGGAACTGGTCGCCGGTCTGATCCGCATCCAGCGAGTAGGTCAGGATCCGCCGCTTGGGCATGAAGACGTAGGTTGAGAAGAGGGCGCCCAGGAACAGTCCGATGCCGCCGGTCACGTTGAGGAACGGTGTCAGCAACCGCAGGGTCCCGGGAAACAGTGAGGCAATCGGCTGACCGGTGGTGGGGCTGAGCGCATAGCCAGGCGATGGCAGTGTCACACCGGCCATGAGGACGACCGCGACGAGGGTCGCGCCCACGACCCCAAAAGCCGCGATCCGCGGCCATCGCTCGTTCTGGAAGTAGGTCTCGATGGCCACGGCGAGACCGAGAACGGTCGCCACGATGAAGTAAATGATCGGCAGCGCTCCAACGTCAGGGTAGTTCTCCTTGCGCTGCGTCAGGAACGCGAACAGGCCCCCCAGGAACAGCGTCAGGGCGAAGGCGTACCCGAACCGCGTTCGGTTGAGCAGGAATGCCGTACCCAGCCCGAGCCAGCCGGCCGTCGAGACAGCACCGGTCAGGTACCAGACTCGATACAGCAGCTCGTTCCAGCCCGATGCCGCCGCTATCGCCTCACACCCTGAAGCGATGCCAAAGAACGTCATGCCGACGGCCCAGACGAGCTGGAACGTGTGGCGGCGCTCGCGCCACTGATCCACCAGTGCGACGGCAAACCCAAGCGCCAGGAGCGACGTCAGGAGCGGGATGAAGGTCAGCATGCGGCGAGTCTCGCGTTGCGGTTCATCAAGTGACCTTGACTGCGTGGGATTGAGTGGATCGAACCTGATCGTGGGTGGCGACGAGATGGAGGAGCAGCCGATCGAGCAGCCCGATCGCGGCCTCGAAGAGGGCGGCGAGCTGGGAGCCATCGAGCGCCCGGCGGCGACCGATGGACGCGATCTCCACCAGGAACGGCCGCCGCGCGCGGACATATGCGGCGACGGCGTCGGCGGTGGATGCGCCGCCCTGTGCGAGCCGGCGGGCCGTTGTGTCGGTGATGGCAATGGCCTCGGCCTCCCAGCGCTCGCGATCGGCGGGTCGGGTTGCATCCAGGTAGGCCAGGAGAACCGCGACCAGGCGGCGACCCTCGGTCCGGAACTCGGATCGGGCCTGGGATTCGAGCTGGTCGACCGGGGCCGGGGCGCCGTCGGAGCGGTAGGAGCGGGCGTAGGCCCGGGTCACCCGGTCCGATGTGGCGCCAAGTGCGGACAGACGCCGACGTCTCGGCTGACGGCTTACGGAAACGCGCTCCAGGTCAGATTGGCTGAACCGCCGATGTCCGCCCGGCGTGGCATAGGCGCGCACCCGTCCATCGTCCGCCCAGCGACGAAGCGTGTCGGGATCCACGCCAAGGAATCGACTCGCTGGACCGAGCGATATCCAGTCGGCCGGCGAACCGGTCGGAATCTCCTGGCGGGCCAAGGGCGGGGACCTCCTGCGCGACGCTCCCTGGTTGTCACCATGGGACAGACAGAACCTCGGCAATTCTCGGTACAGACCGCGATCGGGAGGCGCGCGCAGAATACGAAGGTCAGCGAACGGTGTCAATCACGGAAATTGCGCGGGCCGCGACGGACCGCAGGCAGGGGCGCGGTCAGGCCTCGACGAACTCGTGATCGTCGTGATGCAGGCCGTCGCAGAGGCCCCAGCGAGGTGCCTCGCCCGGGATGGCGACCGGACGCATGATCTCCCGGACATCGCCTCGCTGGCAGTAGAGCCAGCCACGGGCGCGCATCCAGTCGCGGACATGCGCCGGATCCGGATGGAACTGGAACGGTCCCGGGTTGAGCACCGGTCGGCCGGCCCACGAGACGGGCGTTTCGGCGGACACGATATCGAGGACGTTGACTCGCCAGGGAGTGCCGTCGATGACCTCGAGGCAGCCGTCGCAGCGTCGCGCGACATTGTCCTTGACGATCGTCGGGATGCGAATGCCCATGATCTCCATCGGGCCGATCGTACCACGCAATCCGGTCGCATCCGGGCCGCGGGAGGCCTCTCGATGGGAGTGACCAGGTGGTACCCCCAGCCGGATTCGAACCGGCGATCTCCACCTTGAAAGGGTGGCGTCCTAGGCCTCTAGACGATGGGGGCCGGGAGCCGGCCGAGTGTAGCAGAGGTGTTCAGCCACCCCAGACGAGCGACAGGACCAGCGTGCCCGCGAATGAGCCCAGGGCGAGCATGCCGGAGATGCCACCCACGGCCGCCAGCAGGAGTGTCTGGCCCTGGCGGCCTTCCTGCCAGACCTGCCACATCCGGATAGCCGAACCGACTGACAGCGCGGCGAAGGCGAGGCCGAGCACGGCAAACCCGGTGGTGACCATCGGGATCTGCGAGGAGTCACGGACCCGCAGGATCGCCCAGCCGATGTAGGCCGGGCCGCTCACGAATGCGAGGGCCAGCAGCAGGCGGAAGGGAGTGACTGCGAAGGGGCCGATCTGGCGACGGGTGCGTGCCCGCGTACCGGGGCTGGGACGCGGGCTGACGTGTGATGGCGCCGTGCGACGCGGCGGCGTGCTCATGCTTCTCCGCCCGTGGTTGCCGGTGCCTCAGGGCCTGCAGGCTCGGTGGTTTCCCCTGCGGGCGCCGCAGCGTCCCCGCCCCGGGTCCGGTGGTAGATCGCGACGTTGTAGGAAAGACGCGGTCGCTTGAGCGTCGCGGCGACTTCGGCCCCTGCGTCTCCAAACGCCGCCGCAAGGAACCCGGCCGTGGCCTCGGCCGACTCGAACGTCCAGAAGCAGTGCAGGACGCGGACACGGAAGCCCCGTGACAGGTAGGGACCCTTTCGTCGCCCCCAGTCGCCGTATTCCGGCCGGTCCGGCTCGATCCTCGAGACGTCGTCACGCCCGTAGTCGTGGACGATCAACAGGCGCCCGCCGGGCCGGAGGATCCGCTCCGCCTCCGCCAGCTCCTTGCGCCGAACGCCTGGAAGGTCGGACCACAGTCCAATGACCACGTCCACCGATTCATCGGGCAGATCGCTGCGGAACATCTGGCCACCAGCCCCGTGGATCAGCTTGGCGCCCAGTTCCGCGAGCCCGGCGGCAACCCTCGAGCCCGCCGCGTCGATGAGCAGCACGTCGCGACCAGCCAGCGACCCGAGGGCCTCGAGGCCGCGGACGATCTTGCCCTCGACATCGAGCACGGAGGCCAGCTGTGCGGAGAGCTCGGGAGACAGGCGGTGGTATGGCAGGTCGGACACGAGGCCCGGAGTATAAGGGGCTCCCCTGCCCGCCACCGGCGTTGTGCCCGCGTACGGTCCGCGTCGATGGGGCAGAATCAATCCGTGACCAACTCGTTCCGCCGCATGCCGTGGGCGATCCGCGGATTCCTCGCCTACGCGCTGCTCCTGTTGGCCGGGATCGGCATCTCGCTCCCCTACGTGGTCGATCTCGCCATCGCCGCGCCCGTCAGCCCGATCGGAGTCGTGGTGATGGTCCTGCTCGCCTACACGATCTTCACCACAACGCTCGTGCTCCAGCGGAAGCTCGCAGCCCGAAACCTCGCCCTGGGACTGGCTTCACTGACGATCCCGCCCGCACTGTGGGCGCTGGCCGGCGGGCTGTGGCCCGTGGCGATCTTCCTCGGGGCATTCGCCGCCCTGCTGATCCGCGGGCTTCGAAGCCCGGCCGCAACTGCCTGGCTCATCGAGCCCTGACGATCATCACTCCCACCGCGTGTGCCCGCACACGCGCATAGACCCGGCCCGCGTGTGCCCGCACGCGGACGCCCGCTCACGCACGCTGACGCCCGGCACGCTACCCTCTGCACGCACGGTCGCCGTTCGGCCCGTTCCTTCCTGACCCGCCCATCACGAGGCCGTTGTGAACAACGAAACCAAAGCCGCCCCATCGAGCCGTCCCCGAAACCGCTCGTTGCGGGCCGCTCCGAAGCAGTCGTTCTTCGCCCGAAACCGTCAGCGGTTGCTGTGGAGTGTTGCCGGAGTCGCCATCCTCGGCGTCGCGGGCATCGTCTTCGTCAGCGCGACCTCGCCCGCCTACGCCTGCAGCGTGGAGTGGACGCCGGACCCAACCGCGGCTCCGGCCCCCGGGGCCACGCAGCTCCTTGGCAATGCACAGACGGACATCGGCCGCGACCATACTTCACTCGGCGCCTTCGTCCGCTATGCGCTCTGTCCGCCCGCGACCGGAAACCACTTCAACGCTCAGGGTGAGGGACCGGTCCGGCCCGGCGTCTACGGTCCTGACGATCAGGCAACGCCACAGGGCTGGATCCACAACCTCGAGCACGGCGGGATGGTGCTCCTGTACCGCTGCGCGGACGGGGACACGGCCTGCACTGAAAGCGGCCAGGCGGCACTCAACCAGTTCTACAACGGCTTCCCGAACAGCCCGATCTGCGACGTGCCGAAGGGCGCGCTCGGTCCGATCGTGGCGAGGTTCGACCAGATGAAGTCGTCCTACGCCGCTCTGCTCTGGGGCCTCGTCCTGCCCCTCGACACGCTCGACGTTCCAGATATCCAGACCTTCTTCGCTCAGCGCGGGGAGACCACCAACCCGGAGCTCCAGTGCGCCCGGCCGACGTCCGCGCCACCAACCGCCGCGCCACCAACCGCCGCGCCACCGACTCCAGCGCCCCCGACGGCTGAGCCGACGCCCGGTCCGAGCTGAGCCGACGGCGATGCGGCTCTTCGCGTTCCTGGACGAAGACGGGCCCGCGATCGGACTTCTGACCGACCACGATCGTGTCATTCGCCTCCGAACCGTCGATGGCGGGCTGGATCTTGCGCTGGCCGAGGATCGACTCGCCGAACTGCTCGCGGAGTCCGGCGAACTCGTGGCTACGGGCGACGCGGCCGACGCCACGACGGGCGTCCCTGTTGGTGAACTGGAGCCCCTGCCCGTGATCGAATTCCCGGGCAAGATCGTCTGCGTGGGGCTCAACTACGCCGACCACGTCAGCGAGGGCGGGCGGGCGGCGCCACAACGGCCGATGCTGTTCGCCAAGTTCGGTAATACGGTCGTCGGCGACGGCGAACCGATCATCCGGCCCGAGGGCACCCAGGCCCTCGATCTGGAAGTCGAGTTGGGCGTCGTGATCGGCCAGCTGGCCCGCCGCGTCCGTGCGGCCGATGCAAGCGCCCACATCGCCGGCTACATCGTCGTCAACGACGTCTCGGCGAGGGACTGGCAGGGCAACCCCCAGGCCCTGCAACCCGGCGAGAAGGGCGACGGGCAGTGGCTTCGGGCCAAGGGCTCGGACACGTTCCTGCCCGTCGGCCCGTTCTTCGCCGTGCCATCCGGTTTCGACCCAGCCGACGGTCACCGCATCCGCAGCTGGCGGATCCCGGCGAGCGGCCCGGATGCTGGATCGGCAATCCTGATGCAGGACGGGAGCACCGCGGACCTGCTCTGGTCCGTCCCGAGCCTGATCGAGTTCATCTCGCGCCAGATCACACTCGAGCCCGGCGACATCATCGCAACCGGTACCCCAGCCGGCGTCGGCGTCTTCAGAGACCCGCCCGTCTTTCTCGAACCGGGCGATCGAGTGCGCTGTCAGGTGGATTCGATCGGAAAGGTGGAGAATCCCATCATCGACTGGTCCGAAGCGGCACCGGACCAGCGCGACTGATCATTCCCGACCGCGGGCTTCGGCTGGCGGTCGACCTCGAAGGAGGCGTGGCCATGCGGGCACTCGTGAAGACCCAGGCCGGCCCAGGGCTGTCGCTCGAGGACGTGCCCGAGCCGGAGATCGGGATCAACGACGTCCTCGTGCGCGTCCACAAGACCGGCATCTGCGGCACCGACCTCCATATCGAGGCCTGGGATCCGTGGGCGGCGAAGACGATCAAGCCACCGCTCGTGATCGGCCATGAGTTCGTCGGCGAGGTCGTCGAAGTCGGGGCCAACGTGGCCGACTTCGGACCCGGTGACCTGGTCAGTGGCGAGGGGCACGTCGTCTGTGGTCGATGCCGTCACTGCCTGGCCGGCCGACGCCACCTGTGTGCTCACACGATCGGCCTAGGCGTTGGCCGGGATGGTGCCTTCGCCGAATTCGTGGCTCTGCCGATGGCCAACATCTGGCATCACTGGCCGGGTATCGACGAGGAAGTTGCCGCCATCTTCGACCCGTTCGGCAACGCGGTCCATACGGCGCTCGCCTTCCCGATCCTCGGTGAGGACATCCTCGTCAGCGGCGCCGGGCCGATCGGGCTGATGGCCACGGCCGTCGCTCGCCACGCCGGCGCGAGGCACATCGTGGTTTCCGAGCCCAACGCCTACCGGCGCGAGCTGGCAACCCGGATGGGCGCGACGATCGTCGTGGATCCGACCCAGCGGGACCTGGCCGAAGTCCAGGCGGAGCTCGGGATGGTCGAGGGCTTCGACGTGGCGATGGAGATGTCCGGCAACGCTGTGGCGCTCCGGACGGCGATCGCCAACATGGCCCACGGCGGCGGGGTCGCGATCCTCGGCATTCCGACCGAGGAGATCTCCATCGACGTCAACGAGATCGTCTTCAAGATGCTGACGCTGCGGGGCATTTATGGCCGCGAGATGTACGAGACCTGGTACAAGATGACCGTGATGCTCCAATCCGGCCTGGACATCACGCCGGCCATCACCCACCGATTCTCGTTCCGGGATCACGAGGCCGCGTTTGCCGCCGCGCGATCCGGTGACTCGGGCAAGGTCATCATGGATTGGACGACCTGATGCGCCGACCTGTCGGAGGAGGAGCCCCATGACCACGACCTCGCGCCCGGACCCGCTCGCCTTCCTGGCCGACGAGCTGGCCGATCTGCGGGCCAAGCATCTCTATCGGCCGCTCCGGATCATGTCGTCGGAGCAGGG
>JBBQMH010000040.1:0-19827 GCA_038328755.1 Candidatus Limnocylindrales bacterium | reverse complement strand
CTTCTCGGGTCCGACCTGATCGGGTTTCAGACCCACGAACACCTTGGTGCGTTCCGCCGGACGCTGCTCCAGGTGCTCGGAACTGATAGCCGGATGGATCGGGTCGAGGTCGACGGGAGGATCGTGTCACTCAAGGCCCATCCGATCGGGATCGTGACCGACGAATGGGAGCGTCTCGTGACGGACGATCGGGCGGTGGCACGGCGCGTCGCGGATCTCCACGCCCGGCATGCGGGTCGTCAGCTTGTCCTGGCCGTCGATCGGCTCGACTACACGAAGGGGATCCCGGAGCGACTGCGGGCATTCCGCCACTTCCTCAAGACCCGACCGGAGTGGCGGGGACGCGTCACGCTGCTGCAGCTGGCGGTGCCATCGCGGGAGAAGATCCCGCGCTACGTCGCGCTCCGTCGCGAGGTCAGTGAACTCGTCGGCGAGATCAACGGGGAGCTCGGGACGGCGACCTGGAACCCGGTGATCTATCTCAGGCGGTCCGTATCGCAGCCCGAGCTCGCGGCCTTGTACGCGGCGGCCGACGTGGCCTGGATCGCGTCCCTCCGGGACGGCATGAACCTGGTCGCCAAGGAGTTCGTCGCCTGCCAGCAGGACCGGGCGGGGGTGCTCCTGCTCAGCGAGTTCGCTGGCGCCGCTGGCGAGATGGGGGAAGCGATCCGCGTCAACCCATACGACGTGCCCGGATCTGCGGCAGCCCTGGAGCGCGCCTTGAAGATGCCGGAGGCCGAGCGCCGCGAGCGGCAGGGGGCGCTCCTGGAGCGCGTCCGGAGCAGCAATGCGCTGACCTGGGCCGAGGGGTTCGTGGCGGACCTGGAGATCGCGGTCCGGGACCGGGCCATGGCGACCGCGGTCGTGGGCGTGCCGCGGGTTCCCGCGCTTCGCAAGTCATTCCGATCGGCGAAACGACGGATCGTCTTCGTCGACTACGACGGGACGCTGGTGCCGCTCGCAGCCCGCCCGGCGGACGCTGTTCCGGGGCCGGAGGTCGGAGCGATCATCGGCTCGCTCGCCCAGAAGCGAGGGACCACGGTGGTGATCGTGTCCGGCCGCCCGGCCGTGGATCTCGATCGCTGGTTCGGGCACCTGGCCGGCATCTGGCTCGCGGCGGAGCACGGCGCTCTCCTGCGAGAGCCGGGCAGCGCGGAATGGCAATCGCTGCGGCCAGGCGCCAACGTCGACTGGAAGGAGCGTGTCCGCCCGGTCCTCGACCAGTTTGCCGCGCGGGCACCGGGCAGCACGGTCGAGGAGAAGGGCTACGCGCTCGCGTGGCACTACCGGCTGGTGGAACCGGAATTCGGGACGTGGCTGGCCAACGAGCTCGCCTCGACCCTTGACCAGCAGCTCGCTGGCACGGAGCTGGCCGTCCTGCGCGGGAGCAAGGTCATCGAGGTCCGCTACGCCTGGGCAAACAAAGGCGAGGTCGTGTCGCACATCCGGTCAATCGGTGTGCCACCCGACTTCGAACTGGCGATCGGCGACGACCGGACGGACGAGGACATGTTCGATCGGCTGCCGCCCGAGGCGTGGACCATCCATGTCGGCACGGGCCAGACGCGGGCCCGGTTTGCCGTGCCGACGCCGGGTGCCGCGTTGTCGCTGATTGCCGCGCTTGCCGGCCCCGCGTCTGCCACCAGGCGCGCGAAGGCCTGACCTCGATCGGGGCCAACCGGCGTCCGGGCCTCAGATGAAATGCCAGCCGGAAATTGCGTCGTTGAGGCCGAGACAGAGCGTCCCGCGATGCGCGGGGGAGCGTTGACATATCCAAGATCAGACCGAGTATCGTCCCACGCACCGGTGCATGGTCCGCACCGCCCGGCGGCGATCAGTCGCCCGGACCAACAGAGGTTGCAAATCTCATGATGCGCCGGCTCATCCCCTTCGCCGCAGTCGCGCTGCTGACAGTCACGGCCTGCACCCCGACGGCAGACTGGCCGCAGTTCCATAAGGACCCGACCCGCCAAGGCCACAATACCCAGGAGACAACTCTGTCTCCCTCGAACGTGGCCGCTCTAGGGGTGGCCTGGACCGGCTTCACCGGAAGCTTCATCATCTCCTCGCCCGCGGTCGCCGACGGCGTGGTCTACGTCGGATCCTTCGACCACAAACTGTATGCCTACACAGTCGGCTGCAACACCGGCGGTGGGACCTGCACCCCGCTCTGGACGGCCACCACCGGCGGCAACGTCGCCTCCTCGCCCGCGGTCGCCAACGGCGCGGTCTACGTCGGATCCTTCGACCACAAGTTGTATGCCTACGCGGTCGGCTGCTCGAGCGGCGGTGGAACCTGCACCCCGCTCTGGACGGCCACCACCGGCGACCAGATCAGCTCCTCCCCTGCGGTCGCCGACGGCGTGGTCTACGTCGGGTCCTTCGACCACAAGCTGTATGCCTACGCGGTCGGCTGCAACACCGGTGGTGGGACCTGCACCCCGCTCTGGACGGCCACCACCGGCGACCAGATCAGCTCCTCGCCCGCGGTCGCCAACGGCGTGGTCTACATCGGGTCCGAGGACCACAAGCTGTATGCCTTCGCGGTCGGCTGCAACACCGGTGGTGGGAGCTGCACCCCGCTCTGGACGGGCAACACCGGCGGCCAGGTCTTCTCCTCGCCCGCGGTCGCCGACGGCGTGGTCTACGTCGGGTCGTACGACGATTACAAGCTGTATGCCTTCGCGGTCGGCTGCGCGAGTAGCGGTGGCAGCTGCACCCCGCTCTGGACTGCCACCACCGGCGCCCCGATCTCCTTATCCTCGCCTGCGGTCGCCAACGGCGTGGTCTACATCGGGTCCATAGATGGCAAGCTCTATGCCTTCGCGGTCGGCTGCGCCAGTAACGGTGGGACCTGCACCCCGCTCTGGACGGGCAACACCGGCAACAGCATCGTCTCTTCTCCTGCGCTCGCCGACGGCTTGGTCTACGTCGGGTCCGAAGATGGCAAGCTGTATGCCTTCGGCCTGACGCCGACCCCCACTCCGACGCCCACGCCAACCCCCACGCCGACCCCCGCCCCGACCCCCGCCCCGACACCGGCACCAGCCGGCGTCGTGTGCATCACCAAGTTCAACGATCTCAACAGCAACGGCGTCAATGATCCGGGTGATCTGCCTCTGCCCTGGACATTCACCATCACTGCGGCGACTGGGTCCCAAACGTCGATCACGACTGGACTCAAGGGCGAGCGGATCTGTCGCGACCTGGCAGCGGGCCTCTATACGATCTCGGAAGTCGGTCAACCGGGCTGGATCCAGACCTTCCCCGTTCCCGTCGGACCCCAGGCGGTGACGGTCACCGCCGGACAGACGGTCGCGCTCGCCTTCGGCAATCACCAGCAACCCGTGGTCAGCCCCACACCCACACCGACGCCCACGCCGAGGTCCACGCCAACCCCGACGCCGAGACCCACGCCAACCCCGGCGCCCACGCCGCGACCGTCGCCGAGCCCCTCGCCGTAGACCACTCCGCCGCCGACGCCCGTCGTCCCAGCGCCACCGGTTCCCGCGCCGATCAGCCTGCCGCTCGCGGCGCGCGACGGAGAGGACCGACCCGAGCGGCGACCGCCGGACCTCGCGAACGGCGAGCGCCAGACCTCGCGAACGGCGTAGCACCTCAAGCGTGGATGCGTTCTCACGATTTCGTCGCGACGACAATTGTCGCGACAGTTTCCTGAGAGTTCACACGGGGCCAACTGGCGCCCGGTGCAGAGCCGCTAGCATGCATCCTGGGAGCGGGTTCGGGCCGGTGCCCGGTCCGGTCTTCAAAACCGGTGGCGCGGCGCTCGGCGTCGCGTGGTGGGTTCGACTCCCATGCGCTCCCGCCAACGAAGGAGAGCTGCGAATGGCTGATCGAGTCGAGCCCGCTTGATGGCCGCTCAGGTGCCTGGTGGGCGCCCGCCGAGTGTCGAGCAGGTGCTGGCAGCGGCGAGGCCTGATACCGGCGATCGAGACGCGGACGCGGTACTGGCCGTGGCTCGTGACGTGGTTGCGAGTGAGCGACAGCGGCTCGGCGCCGGCGAGGAACCGCGCTCGGTGGTGGAGCTTGGGCGTGCGCTCCTGGCCGCGCTCCGGGCGTTCGATGGTCCGGGCGAGGGCTCCGGCGGCGGCTCCGAGGGCGGCCTCGACTCCCAACGCGACCCGACGCCGGTCATCAACGCGACCGGCGTGATCGTCCACACGAACCTCGGGCGTGCCGCCTGGCCGTCGTCCGCTATCGAGGCCGCCAGACGGGCTGCCGAGGGCGCGATCCTCCTCGAATTCGATCGCGCCACGGGCCGCCGCGGTGCGCGCTACCGGGCCGCCGAGGAGCACCTCATCGCGTTGACCGGCGCCGAGGATGCGCTGGTGGTCACGAACAACGCCGCGGCCATTGCCCTCGCGGTCGGACTGGCCGGCCGCGGCGGTGGGGTGGCCGTGTCACGGGGCGAATTGGTGGAGATCGGCGGGGGCGTCCGGATTCCGGAAATTCTGCGACGAGCCGGGGTTCGGCTGGTCGAGGTCGGAACGACGAATCGGACGCGTGTATCCGACTTCGACGATGCTCTTGGGAATTCGAAGCCGCGGATCCGGGCCATCCTGCGCGTCCACCCATCGAACTTCGTCCAGACAGGGTTCGTGGAGACCCCAGACCCGGCCGCGCTGTCCGCACTCGCCCGCCGGAGCGGGGTGCTCGTGCTCGACGATCTCGGAAGCGGAGCGCTGCTTCCAACGGAGCGGGTCGGGCTGGCTCATGAGCCCATGCCGCGCGAGCGCCTCGCGATGGGCGCCGACCTCGTCACGTTCTCAGGCGACAAACTGATCGGGGGCCCGCAGGCCGGACTGATCGTCGGGCGGCGCGACCTCATCGCCAGGCTCCGCCGTGACCCGCTGGCCCGCGCCATGCGACCTGATAAGACGATCCTGGCCGCAGTCGCGGCGACGCTGGCGCTCTATCGGGGAGGTCGCGCCATGGACGAGATCCCCGTCTGGCGCATGCTCTCGACCTCCCGGACCGAGCTCCGGGAGCGAGCTACGGCCATGGTCGAAGCCTTACCGGCGGGCGTCGCCGACGTCGTGGTCCTGGAGGCCATGGTGGGTGGTGGTTCCGTCCCCGGTGGCGCGATCGCCTCGGTCGGTCTCACCATGGCCGTCGCGCCGCAGCGCAGCGCCCGCGTCGTACTGGCCCGGCTTCGGACCTCGGACCCGTGCGTCGTCGGTCGGATCGAACGCGACCGCGTGGTCCTCGACCTGCGGACCGTCGCGCCCGGTGACGACGCGGCGCTGCTCGCTGCCGTCGCCCAGGCCATCGCGCGCTGACCCGGGCATGACCGTCGTCATCGGCACGGCCGGCCACATCGATCATGGCAAGACCACGCTGCTCCAGGCGCTGACCGGCATCGATGCGGATCGACTGCCGGAGGAACAGCGACGGGGCATGACCATCGATGTCGGCTATGCCCACCTCGATCTCGAGGACGGGTCATCGATCGATTTCATCGACGTTCCGGGGCACGATGCCCTGATCGGGAACATGCTCGTCGGGGCGGGCGAGATCGATGCCGCCATGCTCGTCGTCGCAGCCGACGACGGGCCACGGGCCCAGACGCTCGAACACGTCGCGCTGCTCGATGCCCTCGACCTCCGGGATGGCTTCGCCGTGGTCACCAAGGCCGATGTCGCCGGGGACGCGCGAGCGGCCGAAGTGGCGGCCGAGGTGCGGACGCTCCTGGCACAGACCAGCCTGGCAGGTGCTCCCGTACTGATTGCCAGCGCGGTCAGCGGTCTCGGGATCGAGGACGTACGAGCGGCCATCCTCCGGACGCGCGACCTCGTCCAGGCGCGCGCTGCCGTGACGCCCGGTGGCCCCCGTCGGCTGGCGATTGACCGCGCGTTTGCGGTCCGTGGTCGCGGCGCGGTCGTGACTGGAACCCTCCGCGCCGGCTCGCTCGCCATCGGCGAAACGCTACGGGTGGAACCGGCTGGTCGCGAGGCGCGCATTCGCGGCCTCCACGTCCACCACGCAGCCGCGGAGCACGCGGCCGCGGGCCGAGTGGCCGTCAAGCTCGCCGGTGTCGATCTGGTGGAGCTGTCGCGCGGGTCCATGCTGACGGCCGATCCAGCCATCGTCGCCACGGATCGCCTGCTCGTGGCGCTCGCACGGCCGATGCAGCACCTGGAAAACCGCCCGGGTTCGGCGAGCGCTGGGCGACGAAGGGGCGACGGTCGGTCACCCTGGCCGCCCGTCGATGGATCGCGCCTGCGGCTCCACATCGGGACCGCGGGGGTGGATGCGATCGTCGGCCGCCGCGGTCGCGAGGGCGTCGTGCTCCCCGACGGTCGCGCCGCAGCACTGCTGCGCCTGTCCGAACCGATCGCCACGTTCCGTGGTGACCGCGCGGTCCTGCGACGGCCGTCTCCTGGGGATGTCGCAGCCGGCGTGCGGGTGCTCGATCCGGCCCCGCCTCGCGGGCTCTCGCGCCGTCGGGTGACGGCGGACCGACTCGCGTCTCTCGCCGTGGCCGTCGGGGATGGCGATACCGACGCGATCGGGGATGCCGTTGTGGCACTCCACGGCGCCATCACGATGGACCACGGCCTCGTCCTGGCGCCGGACGTCCATGACTCGCTCGACCTGGTCGCGCTGGAAACGGTCGCCACCTACCACCGCGATCACCCCCTCGAGGCGGGTCCAACCATCGCCGCGGTTCGAGGGGCGCTGGGCGTTGCGCTACGCCGCCTGGTGTCCGTGCGGCGCGACGAAACCGCGATCGCCGAGGCCGCGATGGGAGCCGTCCTCGAGCGTCTTGTCTCGCGTCGCCGACTCATGCGGGACGCGGACCGACTCCGCGACCCCGAACGCGCGCCCGGGTTAGCGCCCGAGCTGGTGGCCGCGATGGGCCGTCTCGAGACGTTGCTGGCCGTTCCGGCGCCGCCGCCCCTCCGGGAAGCCGCGCGCGCTACGGACTGTCCGCCAGCCGGGATCCGCGCGCTGGAGTCCCAGGGTCGGATCGTCCGCGTTGATGCCGATCTCGCCTGGGCGGCGCCGGAGTTTCATCGCCTCGCGGGGATCGCGCTGTCGATGGCGCGTCTCGGGCCACTCGCTCCGGCGGCGCTTCGCGATGCGACCGGCACCAGCCGACGGGTGGTGATGCCGTTGCTCGAAGATCTGGGTCGGCGCGGCATCCTCGAACGCACGCCTGTGGGCCACGTGCCCGGGCCGCGTGCCCCGCGGCCCGAGGTGACGGCATGATTTCGCGACGTGCGGCAACGGGCATCGTCCTGGCCGGCGGCCGGTCATCGCGCTTCGGGTCGGACAAGCTCGCCGTCGAGTTGGATGGACGCCCGCTCCTGCATCACGCGATCGAGGCTGTTGCCTCGGTCTGTCGCGAGGTCCTGGTCATCGTTGCACCGGGTGAAACGCTCAATCAGCCGCGCACGGCCGGGGTCGAGGTGCGCGTGGTCCACGATCCGGAGCCATTCGGGGGCCCGCTGGTCGGGCTCGGAGCCGGCCTCGCCGCTGCCTCGCATCCGATCGCCCTGGTCGTCGGCGGTGACATGCCGCGACTCTCGGCCGCCGTGCTCGAGCTCCTGCTTGATGCCGCTGGCTCGGCTGAAGCTGCCATCCTCGACGTCGCGGGCAATCGACGGCAGACGCTGCCGATGGCGCTGCGCGTGGAACCGGCTCGGACGGCGCACGAGCGGGTCCGTGAGACCGACGGTCGATCGCTCTGGCAGTTGCTCGACGAACTGGAAGTGTCGCGGATTCCGGTCGCGACCTGGCGCGCGCTCGATGCGTCCGGATCCACGATCCTCGATATCGATCGACCGTCCGACCTTCCGTCCTGACTCAGCCCGCCTCGAGCGCGGGTGCCTCGAAGACGAACCCTCCACCGATCATCGTGGCCACGGCCCTGGTCTCCGCGAGCGGACTGGCGTCTGCGTCGTCGATCACGCGGTCCAGGACGACCAGGTCGGCCAATCGCCCGATACCGAGCCAGCCCGCATCGTCCTGACGGTTGACGAACGCTGACCCGACCGTCCCCGCGAACAGTCCCTCGTCCATGGTGAGCCGCTCAGCCGGGAGGAACGGCGCGGCGTCGCGGTCCTCGGGCCAGACACGCCGAACGGCGACCTCGAGCTGCGGGAACGGTTCGGCCGTGCTGACGGTCCAGTCCGATCCGAAGGCCATTCGGGCTCCGGCCCGGAGAAGCGACTTGAACGGGTACTGCCAACCGGCCCGCTCGGATCCGAGCAGGGGGATCGTGAGCTGGTCCATCTGGGTCTCATGGACCGCCCACAGCGGCTGGGCATTCGCCACAGCATCGAGGGCCGCGAATCGCGGTATGTCTGTGGGGTGGATCAGCTGGATATGGGCGATGTGGTGGCGCGCATCGCGGATGCCGTTGACGCGCCTGGTTGCCTCGATCGCGTCGAGCGACTCCCGGACCGCCCGATCGCCAATGGCATGGTAGTGGAGCTGGAACCCCCGGGCATCGAGTTCGATCGAGAGCCGGTTGAGCTCGTCGGGTTCGCGATTCGAGAAACCTCGCTCAGCGGTCGTGCTTCCGCCCGGATCGAGGTAGGGAGTGAGGAGGGCCGCGGTTCGATTCTCGACCACGCCGTCGACCCAGAACTTGATCGAGGAAGCCGCGAGCCGCCCGGGCCCCGGGCCGTGGTGATTACGCGCCGCCCGGGCATCCGCAGCAACGGCATCGCGAGCGTCCGCGAACCCGTCGATCCCGCCGAACGCGTCGAGTTCGTCGATGCAGAGTGCCGCCACGACGCGAGCGGTCAGCGCACCGCGGCGGCTGACCGTGCGATACGCGTCCAGCTCCGCCGGGTCGACACTCGCGTCCTGCCAGCCGACGATGCCCATCGCATGGAGTTCCGATTGCGCCGCCAGGATGGCCGACTCGAGCTCCGCCGAAGTGTGCCGTGGGACGAGGTCGCCAACGAGGTCCATCGCCGACTCCTGGAGCATGCCGACCGGCGTTCCGTCCGGGTCCCGTTCGATCCTGCCGTTGGCGGGATCGGGGGTGGCGGCCGTGATCCCGGCCAGCTCGAGCGCCCGCGAGTTGACCCAGGCGCCGTGGCCATCCCGGGTGTACAGGATCACCGGTCGGTCCGGGATGATCCGGTCCAGGGTCTCGCGCCGGGCGATGCCGCGCGGAAAGGTCTCCATGGACCAGCCGTCGCCGGAGATCCAGGGACGCTCCGGGTTCAGCCGCGCGTAGGCCGAGATCGCGTCGAGGAGCTGGCCCTCGGTCGAGAATCGATCGAGGTCGCACTGGATATGCCGCAGGCCCGCTGAAACGGGGTGGACATGGGCGTCGGTGAACCCAGGTACGACGCTCCGGCCCCGGAGATCGACGACACGGGTCCGAGGGCCTCGCCGAGCCAGCACGTCGCGGTCGGAACCGAGGTCGATTACGCGACCCGCCCCCACGGCGACGGCCGGGACGATCGATCTCGAGCGGTCCATCGTCCTGATGCGGCCGCCGAACAGGATCACATCGGCGAATTCAGTCCTGGCAGGCATCCCCGAATCCTAGAGCCGCCGCGGCCTTCCGCGCGCTAGGATCCTGTCATGCGCACCAGCGTTCACCTGCTTCACGCCGGCTACGTCCGCGACGGCGGTCGGGTCGGGGGTTCCGTGACGCTCGTCCGCGACGGCGACGCGATCATCGTGGCCGACCCGGGGATGGTGGCCTCCCGCAACCTGATCCTCGATCCCCTCGCCGCGCTCGGCGTCCGTCCCGAGGCGGTGACCCACGTGTTCCTGAGCCATCACCATCCGGACCACACCGTCAACATCGCCCTGTTTCCGAATGCCGAAGTGGTCGACTTCTGGGCCCGCTACCGGGACGACCTGTGGCTCGACCACGACGGCGACGGCTACCGATTGGCGCCCCACACGTCGCTCTGGCTGACGCCCGGTCACACCGAGGAGGACGCCTCGCTGATCATCGAGGCCGACGACGCCGTGTACGCGCTGACCCATCTCTGGTGGAAGAGCGACCGGACACCGGCCATCGATCCGCTGGGGTCTGATCAGGCCGCCATCGAGGGGGGCCGGGAGCGTGTGCTGGCGGTCGCGGACATCGTGATCCCCGGGCACGGCGAGGCGTTCCGCTCCCGCGGCTGACCCGGAATCGAAACGGCCCCGCCTGTCGACGGGGCCGTTGCAGTGTCGGTTGGCTGTGCCTAGACGACGCGCGTGGCCTTCACCACGACGCTGTTGGCGAACTTGTCGTGGAACCCTTGCTTCGTCGGGCTCTTGGCCGTCGAATAGAGCAGGTAGATCACGTAGACGAGGATCGCCAGGCTGATGAGTGTTCCGAGGGCGGGCACCTGGTTGACCACCTGGGCGATGGGGAACACGCCGCCGAGCGCGATCCACCGACGGATCGCCTGATCCTGGGTGAGGGTCTTGCCGTCGGGGAAATTGCCCACCTGCATGCCGAGGACCTTTTGGCCGAGGGACGCACGGAGGTGCGTCCAGGAGTAGATCCAGTAGGCGGCGCTCACGGCCATGGTCACGACGAGGCTCACGATCAGGGCGAAGTAGTTGGTATTGACCGAGACCTGCGCGTTGTTCAGGTCGAGCTTGACGTCGTAGACCGGTCCGATGATCGCCCCGAGGACCGCCCCGACGACGACACCGATGATCGCCAGCACGATCACGTCGATGATCAGGGCAAAGATCCGGTTCGGCACATCGGCGTAGGCGAAGCCGGACGTGCCCGGCGTCGGATCGGGTGCCTTGCCCCAGCCTGCGGGCGAAGGCGGCGGCGGTGACTATGGCGTGGGCATCGACTCATCTGACATCTGTGCTTAATCCTCTCCCGTTCGCCGGGCACGACCATCCCTCGTGGCCGTGCTCCTTGCCGGTCCAGCATAAGGGATAAGGCACCACGTGGAACCCCGATTCCGAGGACGACCGGCGGGCCGGCCTCCGACCAGGAGACCTGCTGGCCCCGGATCGCCCCGAACGACAGGCCGCCAACGGCGACGGCCGCCACAACCGCTCCCAGCAGATCGAATCGGGCGCGCGTGTGGCCGACCGGCGGAGCGGGCACGAACCGGAGGGTCAGCCCGACCCCCAGGGCGATCAGCGGGAGGTTCAACAGGAAGATGCTTCGCCACCCGAACAACTCGACGAGCGCGCCGCCGATGGGTGGTCCGAGGACCACCACGACCGATGTCGCGGCTGCCCAGATTCCGAACGCCCGAGCGCGCGCCGGACCCTCGAACACGGTCGTGATGATGGCCAGGGATCCCGGCACCAGTAGCGCGCCGGCCACGCCCTGGACGAGCCGTGCGCCCGCCAGGACGTCGAGGCTCGGTGCCAGACCACAGGCCAGCGACGTGGCTCCGAACCCGATCAGCCCGACCAGGAACATCCGACGCCGCCCGTATTGATCGCCGAGCGCCCCGGCAAGCATCAGGAAGGCCGCCAGCGTTGCCATGTAGCCGGCGACGATGTAGACCTGCCCCTCGAGGACACCGATGGCGACGGCCGGAAGGCTTGCCCCGATCCGCGGCAGGGCCACGTTGACGATCGTCCCGTCCAGGAAAACCGTCGCGGAGCCGATGATCGCGGCCGTCAGAGCGCCGCGCGCCGAGGGTTTCATCACGGGCGCCGAGGGTTTCATCGCGGGAGTGTAGTGCGCGGCCTTTCGATCGGGGACCCGCTAGACTCCGCCCGTGCGCGGACCCGTAGCGCTCATCGGCGCTGGAGAGTTCCTGCCCGGGATGGTTGCGCTGGACCGCGACCTTCTCGCCGTGAGTGGCCGCGCGCGACCACGCGTCGCGATCCTGCCGACGGCCAGTGCCCCCGACGGAGAAGCCATCTTTCGCCGCTGGGCCGAGCAGGGCTGCGACCATTTCGCGGCGCTTGGCGCCGAGGTCGAGCCGGTCCTTGTCAGGTCAGTCGCCGAGGGATTTGATCCGGCGGCGCTGCAGGCGACCGGGGAAGCGGATCTCATCTATCTGTCCGGCGGGAAGCCCGGTCACCTGCGAGACGTGCTGGCTGGAAGCCCACTCGGCGACGCGATCCGCGCGGCCCACGTTCGGGGAGCGGTCATTGCCGGCTGCTCCGCCGGCGCGATGGTGCTCGCTGGCTGGCAACTCGACTTCCGTCGAGGACGGCTGCCATGGCGTGCTCGGTGGTCTGCTGCGCAGGGGATCGTGGCCGGGGTTGCGGTGCTGCCGCACTACGACGCGTGGCCGGAGCCGGTCCTGGCCCTCATGGCGCTCCAGGCGCCCCCGGGCGTTGTCGTGCTGGGCCTGGACGAGGACACGGCCGCCGTATCGTTCGGTGACGCATGGCAGGTGCACGGCCGTGGTCGCGTCACGACCTGGCGCGGGCGACGTCACGAGCGCTTTCGGCAGGGCGAGGCGTTCCGCCTCTAGCCGAGGATCCGTGACGCGCGGTCCGGACTATTCGGGCCGAGCCTTGCGGAAGCAATCCGAGCAGTAGACCGGGCGATCCATACGCGGCCGGAAGGGGACCTGCGCCTGATTGCCGCACTCGGAGCACAGAACCGCGAAGAACTCGCGGGTCGTGCCGCCGCTCTCGTAGCCGCGTGGACCGCCGAGGTCGTGGGCGTCGTAGCCGCCGCCGTCGCGGGCTGCCCGCCGGCTGGCGCGACAGGAGACACAGCGCTTGGGCTCGGACGAGAAACCCTTCTCCGCGTAGTACTTCTGATCGTCGGCTGAATGGATGAATTCCTGGCTGCAGTCGACGCAGCTGAGCGTCCGATCCGCGTAGGTCACAAGGTGCCTCCCGAGCGCGATGGTCATCGTAGCGCGCTCCGCGGGATCGGCGGCGATGGGCGAAACCGGCGAGTGCCGGGGCCGCGCAACCCTTGGTGCCGATGTGGAGTCCCTTGGGCGGGGCGCACCAGTTTCGTTGGCCCGGAGGATACATCGGATCACCCGGCTGGTCCCCGGAGCGCGCCTACGGAGGACCTGCGGATGCCGGAGAAGGCGTGCCACGCTACCTGTCACAATGATCGGCAACGGTTCGGGTGACGAGCGGGGAGCAATGGGGGCGCCCTGATCGTCGGGACCCGTGGGGCCGTCGGACGCCACCGACTCTGGAGGCGACCGCCGGCCCGAGCGGGTTCGGGCAGCCTGAGGCCCGCTGATCCGGCGATCGTCAAGGAGGCCGACCAACCCGATGCTTCGAGTGCTCCACACCGCCGACGTGCATCTGGGCGCACGCCACGCCGATCTTGGCGCCCAGGCGACCGCCCAGCGAGAGCGGCAATTCGCAGCGTTCCGGGTGAGCATCGATCGAGCGATCGCAGAGAAGGTCGACCTGGTGCTCATCGCCGGGGATCTCTTCGACTCGAACGTTCAGCCCCGCCGCTCGGTGGAGCGGGTCGCGGCGGAGCTCAAACGCCTGGCCGAAGCGCGCATCCGAACGGTCATCATTCCCGGCACGCACGACGTCTACGATCGCGCCTCCATCTATCGGGCCCACGACCTGCCGAAACTCGCCGGCGCGGACGGGACAGACCTCGTCACCGTCCTGACCCCGGAACGTCAGTCGGTCCGTTTCGAAGCGCTCGATGCCACGGTCCACGCCCGGGTCTTCGCCACGAAGCGAGCTCCGCACTCACCGCTTGAGGGGTTCGACATCGCCGCTGACGCGTCCACCTGGCAGATCGGGATGATCCACGGCTCGATCGCCATCCCGAAGCAGACCGAGCACGACGAGGTCGTCTTCACGACCGAGGAGATCGCGGCCAGCAAGCTCGACTACCTGGCCCTCGGTCACTGGCACTCATCGCAGCACGGCACGGCCGGTGGGACGGTCTACGCGTACCCCGGGGCTCCGGAGCCGGTTGCCCTGGACCAGGATCGGGCCGGCAACGTCCTCCTCGTCACGCTCGAGGTGAAGAACAGCGTCCACGAGGTCAGGTTCGAGGAGGTGCGCGTCGGGCGCACCCGGTTCGAGAAGGTGGAGATCGACGCTGCCAAGCTCGCCTCGCAGCCAGCCCTGATCGAATCCCTCGCCCGTCGCGCGGACAAGGACCTGGTCCTCGACGTCCGACTGATCGGGGTGCGGCCGGACGCTCTCGACATTCAGCCCGAGGAGGTCGAGGCCGACCTCGCCGATCGATTCCTGAAGGTCCGCGTGCGTGACCGATCGGTGCCGGCGCTGACCGAGGGTCCGTTGCCATCCGAGGACACGATCCTCGGCTCCTTCGTTCGGGAGGTCCAGGCGACGATCGCCGAGCTTGAGGCTGCGGATAGCGTGGACGCTGCCACCGAGGCACGGGACGTCCTGCGACTCGGGCGCCTCCTGCTGGGCGGCGAGGAGGTGACCCTGTGAGGATCACCCGACTGCACCTCGCCAATCTGCGCCAGCACCGGGACCTGGATCTTGAGCTGGATCGCGGCCTGACGGTGGTCCGCGGGCCGAACGAGTCCGGCAAGACAACGCTCCAGCGGGCCCTTGAGCTCGCCCTCACGAGGCGCGTGACCTCAGCATCCGCCGAGATGGACGCCCTTCGTTCGTGGGGCGCGGGCGACGACGATCGACCCATGGTCCGGCTCGAATTCGAGCAGGACGAGCTGGAACGGACGACCCACGGCGTAGTCGAGAAGGTCTTCCGTGGTGCGAAGGGTACCGTCCGGTTGGAGTATGACGGCCAGGTCGTGACCGATCCCGCGAAGGCGGACCAGATTCTCGCGGAGTTGAGCGGCGTTCCGACGGAGGCGTTCTTCCGCTCGACCGCGTCGGTCCGCCATCACGAGATGGACGACGTCGCCCGGGACGAGAGCGCCCTGCGAGATCGGCTCCAGGCCTCGATCTCCGGTGCCGACCGGGGCACCGGACGTGCCCGGCGCAAGCTCGACAAAGCCCTCCACGAGCTCGGCAAGGGAGGCGACAAGCACCCCGGTCAGGTGAAGGTCGCGAGCACGGCCGTCGCCACGTCCGCGGCGGACGTCGAGAAGGGGGAGGCCGCCCTCGCGCAGCTCGAGCAGGACCGGGACCGCTTCGTCCTGGCCCGCGATCGACGGCTCGAGGCGGATGTCGCGCTCTCCGAGCGACGATCGATGCTCGAGAAGGCCATGCAGGCCGAGCGGTTCATTGCCGAGCGCGCCGTTGCCCAGGAACGGTACGAGCGGTATCGACAGGCGGTCTGGGTGACCGAGGAAATCACCACGCTCGCGGACACGCACCCGTCCCGCGATCCACTGCCGGTCCTGCGGCCGGTGGTAACGCGGATTCGGGAGCTGGATCGCCGGATCGGCGAGCTGCACGCGATCCTGTCCGGGGACATCGATGTCACATTCGAGCTCAAGGAACCGGAACCACGAAGCTGGCGGCCCACCGCCATCGTGGCCATTGCGCTCATCCTGATCGGGATGGTTGGTGCGGCCCTCGCGGCCCTGTCGGTGGTCACGCTGCCCGGCGGGTACATCGGCCCGCTCGCCATGATCCTGGTCGGTCTGGGCCTGGCGATCGTCGGTCGCCGTCAGCGCCTCCGGGCGATGGATCTCGGGAGCGAGCGGAGCCTCCGTGACGACGAGATCAACCGCCGCCTCCGCGGCCGCTCGCAACTCGAGCAGGACCTCAAGGAGCAGGAGCTGGCAATGGCGAACCAGCTCTCGGGCCTCGAGTTGCCCGATGTCGCCGCGGTTGAAGCCCTCCTCTCGGCCGAGGAGGCCCACGTCGCCACAATCGACCAGCTGCGGGCGCAGCTGAAGGGCCTGGTGGGCCAGGAGCCCATCGAGGCCCTGCCGGGAATCCGAGACGCAGCTGCCCTCGAGATCGAGCAGAAGACCGGTGCCCTCGAGCAACTCGGCCCGATCGCCAAGGAGCCGCGCGCCCGGGAGCGCCTCGAGGTCGAGGTCAAGGACACCGAGCGCGTCCTCGACCAGGCCCGCGACGACGAGGCCAACACCCGTGCCCGCGTGGAGGCGAATACGGTCGATGCTGAGGCCGTCGCCGCGGAGGTCGAGCGCCTGGCCGACGCTCGCGAACACCTGGCCGGCCTGGAGCGTCGGACACGGGTCTACGAGCAGACGCTCAAGGCCATCGATTCGGCCGAACGCGCCACGATGCAGCGCGCAACCCGCTACCTCGAGAAGCACATGGTGGGCGACCTCGAGGCCGTCACCGACGGCCGATACCGGCGCGTCCGCGTTGACGACACGAACCTCGCGATCGAGGTTTTCGCGCCGGAACGAGGGGACTGGGTCCCGGTCGAGTCGCTCAGCCAGGGCACCCTCGATGTCGTCTATCTCGCTGCCCGTATCGGTCTCGTCCGCCTCGTCACCGGCGACCGTCGTCCGCCTCTGATCCTGGATGACCCGTTCGTGACGCTGGACGATGCCCGCGCGACCCGGGCACTGCAACTGCTCAAGCGAATCAGCACGGACTTCCAGGTGATCTACGTGACGACCTCGGACCGGTACGACTCAGCGGCAGATGCCGTGCAGATTCTCGAGGCCCCGACGGCCGTGGATGCCGGCGCCGCCTGACACCCGCCTGACTCCTGGATGACGGTCCTCGGGGAAGCCCCGACGCTCCTGCCGATCGCGCTCGCCCTGGCGGCGGCCCTGCTGTGGGGCGCGTCTGACTTCGGCGGTGGACTGCTGGGTCGCCGGGCTCCGATCCTCGGCGTCCTCATCACGACGCAGGCGGTCGGTCTCCTCATCGCGGCGAGCGGCGCCCTGATCCGTGGCGAGCCCATGCTGGCCCGCACCGACCTCGCGCTCACGATCGTCGCCGGCGGCCTCGCGGCGGTCGGTGTAGGCAGCCTGTACAGCGGCCTAGCGGTCGGCCGGATGGGGATCGTGGCCCCGGTCACCGCCGTTCTGACGGCCGTGACGCCGGCCCTCATCGGGATTGCGCTGGAGGGTTCCCCCTCGCTCATCGTGATCGCCGGCTTCGGCCTGACCATCGTCGCCGTCATCGTCGTCGCGCTCGTGTCGGACGATGGATCGGACCGTCCGACCGGGATCGGCTATGCCATCGTCGGCGGGGTCACCCTGGGTCTTCTCGGGGCGGTCCTGAGCCGGATCAACCTCCAGCACGTCCTCGGTCCCCTCGCCATCATGCGCGGCCTGGAGATCGGACTGTTCGTCATGTTCGTGGCCCTGCGCCGCGTTCCCTGGCGGATGCCGAGGTCGACGCTCCCGCTCGTCGTGGTCGTCGGACTCGTCGACATCGCGGGCAACGTCGCGTTCCTGACGGCGTCCCGGATCGGCGCGCTCTCGATTGCCGCCGTGGTCTCGTCGCTCTATCCGGTCGTGACGGTGATCCTGGCGGCGGCCATCCTGCGGGAGCGGATCACGGCGTCCCATGCGGTTGGCGTCGCGCTCGCCTTCATCGCCATCGCACTCATCACCGGGGGCGCGGCATGACGACAATACCGTGAGAACGTCCTCGCCGGCCTAGCCGATGGTCACGCGGAGGGACTCCACCTCGACCGGCGATCGTAGTCGTCGGACCATGATGAATCCCTCGCGCCGGAGTGTCTCGTCCGTCACGGCCTCCAGCATCGCGAGCTGCCGGCGAACCGCGGGTTCGGGGACGACGCGCCCGGTCCGTGCTGCATTCCGCGCCATGACCACCTCCGGCGGCAGATCCAGCACGAGTGCGATGGCGGGGCGGTTCCAGCGCCGTGCCGACCGGATCAATGTCCGCCGCGCTCCGCGCGTGAGGCTCGTCGCATCGAGCACGGTGAGCAGGCCAGCCGCCATCCGGTGGTCGAGTTCGCGGTTCAGCGCGGCGAAGGCGGCGGCCGTGACCGACTGATCGGTCTCTCCGTGCCCGAGTCGTGCCCGGAAGACGTCCGAGGACAGGATCGTCGCCTTCGGAAAGGTGGCCGCTGCCAACGTGGACTTGCCGCTGCCAGCAGGCCCGATGAGTGCGACGATCCCATCTCCGGGAACGATCAGGTCGCGCGAGTCAGCCTCCACCATCACCTCCAACCCGCGAGGAATCTACCGCTCGGCCCGGGCCGCCGGCGGTCGGTCGCGATTCCGATACGCTGCGCGGATGCCCAGCACCCCGGCTCGACCCTGGCTGCCGATCCTCATCGTCTTCTGGTTCACGTCGATGGTCGAGGGGCTCGGGGTGAGCCAGGTCTTCGCCCTCCTTCCATCCCAGCTCTCGGCGCTCGGCGTGCCCGATGCCGACCGCCTGTCCTTCATCGGCCTGTTCTCGGCGCTGCTGTTCGTGCTGGGAATGCCGCTCGTGCCGCTGTGGGGCGTCTGGGCTGACAAGTACAGCCGCAAGGCGGTGATCGTTCGGAGCGCGATCGTCGAGGCCGTGGTCTTTCTCGGCATGGCGCTCGCAACCGAGCCGTGGCACGTGGCCGTGAGCATTCTGCTGATCGGTTTTCAACTCGGGAACACCGGCGTGATGCTGGCCGGCCTCCGGGACGTGACTCCACCACGGCGGATGGGCACGATCATCGCCATCTTCGGAGCGTCCGGGCCGGTGGGGTTCGCGCTCGGCCCGACCATCGCGGGCATCCTCATCGACGGGTTCGGATGGTCCATCAGTGGCGTCTTCGCAGTGTCGGCCGGATTGTCGGTTGGAACTGCCCTGCTGGTGGCCCTCGGATCCCGGGAGGTTCGCCCGGAGGTCGTTCCTGAAGGTCGCGTGCTGCAGCTCGCATTCGGAGCGCTGCGTGGCGTCCTGTCAGATCACGCCGTGCGGGGGATCTTCCTGATCTTCGGTGTTTCGTTCCTCGCCAACCAGATGGCGCGACCCTACATCCCGGTGGTCGTCGAGACCATCACGGGGCGCGGGCCCGGGCTCGCGAGTGGCATTGCGCTGGTCGCCGGAACGGCGGCCCTGGCCGGTGCGCTGCTCTCGCCGGGCATTGGCGCGCTCGGGGATCGGCTGGGCTACCGCCGGATCCTGATCGGCGCGCTGCTGGTGGGTGCGGTCGCGCTTACGGCCATGCCGTTCGTGCAGTACGTAGGCGGCATTGCGCTGCTTGCCTTGGTGGCGGTCGTCTTCGCCGCGTCGGTCGCCTCGATCAGCGCGATGGTCTTCAGCATGCTTGCGACCGAGGTGTCGCCTGCCCGACGCTCCCAGACCCTGAACCTCGTGTACCTCCCGCTCTACACCGCCGGGATCGTCGGGCCACTCATCGGATCGCAGGTGGTCAAGGCCGGGCTGCCCGCGCCATTCCTGGTGGGTGCCGCGGTGTTCGTCGTGGGCTCCGTCGTGCTGTCACGCCGCCGGACGGAGCCGAACGCACGCGAGGAAGTGCAGCGCGAGGGCGTCCCGCTCGCCTAGCGATCGAGTACGCCCGGTGGATCAGCCCGGGAGGTCGCGCTCCGCCGGCCCGGTATAGACCGCCATCGGGCGGATGAGCCGATTGTCGGCCCCCTGTTCGAGGATGTGGGCCGTCCAGCCGGCGTGACGGGACAGGGCGAACGTGGCCGGGAACAGGTCCGGTGTCAGGCCGACGCCCTGGAGGACGGCCGCCGCGTAGTACTCGACATTCGTCTTGAGGGGCCGCTCAGGATGCTTCTCGGCCAGGACCCGCAGAGCGACGTCCTCGACGGCGATCGCCAGGGCAAGCCACTCCGGCTTCTGGTCCAGGGACTCGGCAACCTTGCGTAGTGCGGCCGCCCGCGGGTCGTAGGCCCGGTAGACCCGATGCCCGAAGCCCATCAGCCGTTCGCCGCGCTCGATGGCGTCGCGGACCCATTGTTCTGCCCGCTCCGGCGACCCGACCTTGTGAAGCTGCTCGACGACCTCGGACGGCGCGCCGCCGTGGAGCGGGCCCTTCATCGCTCCGATCGCACCGCAGACCGCCGAGGCAATGTCGCTGCGTGTCGAGGAGATGACGCGGGC
>JBBQMH010000039.1:0-19857 GCA_038328755.1 Candidatus Limnocylindrales bacterium | reverse complement strand
GGAGCGCGGGACCACCATCCTCCTGTCCAGCCATCTCCTGAGCCAGGTGCAATCCGTGTGCGACCGGGTCGGGATCTTCGCCGCCGGGCGGCTGATCGGCGTCGGTACGGTTGCCGAGCTGGCCGAGCGGTTCGGAGACGGGGCCGCTCACCTCGAAGTCACCTTTGCGACCGACGACGGCGACGCCGTCGGGCCGGATCCAGAGCCAGCGCTGCGGGCCATCGAGCACGTCGAAGCGGTGTCGTGGGATGCCGCCGCAGCCGTTTGGCGTGCCTCGGTCCGCCCGGCCGCGGAATCCGGTCGAGTGCGGGAGGCTATCCTCCGGGCTGCCGTGGAGAAGGGCCTGCGTCTGACGTCACTTCGGGCCATTGCCCCGTCCCTGGATGAGATCTATCGGATCGCCGTGGCCGGCATGAGCCGTTCCGGCGTCACGACGGAGGTCGGATCATGACCGCCGACGCCCGCCCGGCGACACCCGGGCTCGCAGGCCGCGACGCCGGCTGGCTGGTCGTGGCCCGCAAGGAGTTCGCGGACCACCTTTCGAGCGCCCGTTTCGTCGTGCTCATGCTGGTCCTCGGTGTGGCCGCCATCGTGCCGCTCTACTTCGCCTCCGATGCGATCCGGTCGGTCGCATCGCAGGTCGTCGATTCGCGAGACGCGTTCCTCGCCCTCTTCCTCGTCAGCCCCAAGGACGTGCCGATCCCCAACGTCTTCAACTTCGTCGGCATCGTGGCGCCCCTGCTGGGTGTGGCGTTCGCATTCGATGCCATCAACAGCGAGCGGACCGACGGCACCCTGCCGCGGCTCCTGTCCCAGCCGATCTATCGCGACGATGTCGTCAACGGCAAGTTCGCCGCCGGGCTGGCTGCCATCACCCTTGTCCTGCTCGTCGTCGTCGGCGTCATCTCCGGGTTCGGGATCGTTCGCCTCGGCATCGTCCCGAGTGTGGACGAGGTGGTCAGGCTGCTCGCCTGGGTCGTGCTGACAATCCTGTGGGTCAGTCTGTGGCTTGCCTTCGGGCTTCTCCTGTCGGTTCTCGTCCGGCGCGCGGCGACAGCCGCGCTCATCGGGTTCGGCGTCTGGCTGCTGGTCGCCATCTTCGGCCAGCTGATCATCAGCCTGGTCGCCGGGATCCTGGCACCGGTCGCGAGCGCCGCTACGTTGGAGGAGGCCCTGTCGCTCACGGCCCTGTCCACGGTGATCGCCCGGATCCTGCCGTTGACCCTGTACCAGGAAGCATCGGCCGTGCTCCTCAACCCGAGCGTCACGACGGTGTCGACGCCCACGACCGTGGGACAGTGGCAGCAGTGGCAGCAGCAGGCGCAGGGCCAGGTGATGTCGTTCGACCAGAGCGCGCTCCTGGTCTGGCCGCACGTGATCGCTCTGTTCGCGATGACGGCGATCTGCTTCGCCGCGGCCTACATCTGGTTCATGCGCCAGGAAGTCCGGGCCTAGGGCTACTCTAGGCGTATGGCCCAACCGCCCTGTTCCTGCTGCTACGACGATGCCTTCGATCAGGCGCACGCCCAGCGTGTCCTGCGCGACTATCGGAAGAAGGGTCCGGGCCGGGCGTCGGTCGCCATCGCCGACGCCCTCGCCGGTGACGACGCCACGGGCATGACGATCCTCGACATCGGCGCTGGCGTGGGGGCGGTCCATCACCTGCTGCTGGCACGTGGAGCCACCAGCGCGACCGACGTGGACGCATCGGGCCCGTACCTGGCCGCGGCCCGTGAAGAGTCGGATCGACTCGGCCTGGCCGAGCGGGTGACCCACCTGCATGGGGACTTCGTCAGCCGCGCTCCCGAGGTCGAACCGGCCGACCTGGTGGCCCTCGACCGTGTCGTCTGCTGCTACGTGGACATGCCCCAGCTCGTGGGGCGCGCGGCCGAGAGCACCCGCCGCCGGCTGGCCATCACGCTGCCGCCCGATCTCCTGATCGCCCGGGTTGCGATACGCATTCTCAATGCCTGGGAGTGGCTCACTCGCTCCGACTTCCGGGTCCAGGCTCATTCACACGCGGCCGTCGTGGCCGCCGCCCGGGCCGCCGGTCTCGAACCGCTGTCCGCCGAGTATGTCGGCACGTGGCGATTGCTCGTCTTCGAGCGACCCTCGGTCAGCGCGGGTAGCCAGTAATTCGCCGAATCTCCCGATACAGCGGCCGAAGCCGGTCGTACATCGGCAGGTAGACGCCCCGGAAGAGCTCTTCGTACATCCGGCTGGCGTCGCGCGATGGCTCGAAGCGATCGCGGACCCGGACCATCTCGGCGACCGCCGTGACCGGATCCGGATGGAGTCCGATGCCCAGTGCCGCGTCGATGGCGGCCCCCAGCCCGGCGGCCTCATGGGTATGGGGTCGGCTGGCCGGTATCCCGAAGACGTCTGCGAACAGCTGGACCGCGGCCGTCGACTGAGATCCGCCTCCCGAAATGCGCAGCTCACGGATCGGGACCTTGCTCCGCCGCACGGTCCGTTCGGCACCTTCGCGCAGTCCGTAGGCGAGCCCCTCGAGAATCGCTCGATAGACGTGAGCCCGGCCATGTACCTCGCCGAACCCGATCATGGCGCCCTTGGCCTCGGGCCCCGGATAGCGCACACCGGGCATCCAGTAGGGCTGGACCACCAGGCCCATCGACCCTGGCGGTGAAGCGGCCAGGAGATCCTCGAACAGCGCCTCGGGCGGGACGTCGATGGCGGCACCCCGGGCAATCTCGTCGGCCCCGAATTCACGCTTGAACCACTCCACCATCCAGAAGCCGCGCAGGACCTGGAGCTCCAGCAGCCACGCTCCCTTGATCGCGGCCGGATAGGGAGGCACGAGCGGGATGGCCTCGAGGTAACGACGATGGGTCGTTCCGATGGTGGCGGTGGTCCCGAACGACAGCGCCGCAACGTCGGGTGTCACGGCACCGGCACCGAGCGCCTCAGCCTGCTTGTCGCCCGCGGACGCGACCACCGGGAGCGAGGTCGCCAGGCCGAGGTGCTGAGCCGCGGCGGGTGTCAACTCCCCGACTGTCTCGGTCGGGTCCACGAGTTCCGGGAGCCAGGCCCGGTCGAACGACGCCACCTGCCATTTCCAGTCCAGCCGCCCGGCCCAGCGGGAGCGCTTGAAGTCGAACGGCAGGTAGCCGATCTGGGCGGCCGATGAATCCACCCATCGACCGACGAGGCGGGCCGTGAGCCACGACGACAGGACGCCATACCGGCGGATCCGATTCCAGACGGACGGCTCGTGGCGTTCGATCCAGTTGGCCTCGCAGTCGGCCTGGAACCGGGCAACCGTTTCCTCGACCCGGGCCGCCCGAAACGCGAGGCCCCAGGCTCCGCCGACGGGCGGCAGGTCCTCAGTCTGTCGCTGGTCCAGCCAGACGATTGCGGGTCGGAGCGGAGTGCCGTTCTCGTCGGCGACCACGACGGTCACCCGCTGCGTCGTCAGGGAGACGGCCGCGACGGCATCGCGCCTGGCGGCTGGGTCGGCCCACAGCCGGCGACACGCTTCCCCGATCGCATCCCACCAGACCTCGGGATCCTGCTCCGCCCAGCCTGGCCTCGGCGACACGTAGGGAACGAGCGGTACCAGGCCCATCGCCACGAGCGCCCCGCGCGGATCGAACAGGATTGCCCGGACGCTCTGGGTCCCGACGTCGATCGCGAGGAGGTGATCCGCGGAGCTCATCGGTGCGCCATCGGCATATCGTGCCCGATCAGCCGCGGTCCGGGGAGGCCCGACGCGTTCAGAACGTCGGCCACGGGACGGGGGGCCAGTTCCGACCGGGCCGCGGGAACCGTCCTCGCTTCAGCAGCGCGTTCGAGCGTCGCCGTGTGGCAGTGACCTCCGGCCGGGAGAGCAGCGCCCGCAACGCATCGCCGAGATCGGCCTGCAGGTCGGTGTGGACGCGCTCGACGCCAGCCCGTTCCTCGTCCGTCAACGGGGTTCCCATCCACCCCCAGAGCACGGTTCGGAGCTTGGGCACCGTTGAGAACGTGACCCCGTGATCGACCCCGAAGACATGGCCACCCGGCACCGGAAGCAGATGTCCGCCCTTACGGTCGGTGTTGTTGACGATGGCATCGAAGATCGCCATCCGGCGTAGCCGCGGGTCTGGATCCATGACCATGGCCACGATGTTCGCGGCGGGGTCAGGATGGATCCACTCCTGGACCATGCCCTCGCCGAACGGGCCTTCACGCAGGACCGTCGGGGGAATCAGGCCCCAGCCCATCGCCTCGGAAACGAGGAAGGCGGCAACTTCGCGGCGGGCAAGGGTTCCGTCCGGAAAGTCGAACAGCGGCCGCTCGGCGGCTGCGGCCTTGTAGACCGCGTGGAACGGTTCGGCCAGATTCTCATGATGGACGAGGACCACGAGCGCCTGGTTGGACGAGCCGGGCAGTCGCCCGAGGACCTCGAGTTCGCCGTCGCGAAGCCCCTGGAGCGTCAGCGGATCGGCGTGACGCAGCTCAGTTGACGTACTGACCGTTCCGGCGCGGGCAGATGTGGCCCTGCGAATCGAGCGGATTCCCGCACAGGGGACACGGCGGCCGGCCAGACCGAACGACCCGGATTGCCTGCTGAACGAAGGCCCGGGCGGCCGTGGCCGTGATGTGGACCCGGAAGACGTCCGGGCCGTCCGTATCAGAGTCGGCGAGCAGGTTCGAGATCGCCGCTACGAACGTCTGTGTTTCGATCGGATCGTCGACGCCGGCTGCCTCCTCGTCCTCCTCGTCCTCGTCCTCGTCTTCTTCGTCTTCACCTTCGTCATCCTCGCCGAGCGCGCGAGCCTCGATGAGGACACGCTCGACGTCACCGTCCCAGCCAAGGGTCAGCGTGCCGGCCCGGAATGCCTCGGACAATGGTTCGTCGAGCGGGGCGACGTCCTCGCTGCCAGGGGCCTCGAGCTTCACGATCCCACGCTCATCGAGCTCGACGAGCATGCGTCCCAGGCGGTCGGCCAGCGCGGCTACCTGGGCCTTCTCGAGCGACACACTGACAATTCGCGAGCCCTGGCGGGCCTGCAGGAAGAACGTCCGGTTCCCGGGCTCGCCGATCGTGCCGGCGATGAAGCGGTCAGGCGGATCGAAGTGGAAGGTCCGACGGGGCATGTGCGGAATCTATCCGATCCGGGGCGGGAGCCCCGCCGAAGGTGGCTCGCCCTACTCGACCTGGAAGGCGATCCGGTGCCAGCCCCGTGCTCCGTCGGGATCCGGACGCGTCGCCGTCGCGGTCTGCGTCACGCCAAGCCCATCGGTGGCACGAACCTGCACGGTGTGGAAGCCGACCGTCGCGGTCGTGGGGTATTGCCACTGGACCCACGTCGCCTCCGAGATCGGCACCGACAGCGTCGCATCGCGGAATTCCCCGTCGTCGAGCGAGACCTCGACGCGCGAGATGCCCCGGTCGGGCGCCCACGCCACGCCGGCGATGACCAGCGGGCCACTGGCGACCGTCCTGCCGACCGCGGGCAGGTCAATCCGCGCCTGGGTCAGGATCGGCGCCTCCTTCGCCCAGCCGAGCGGGATCCAGTACGCATCGAAGGCCTCGAGGGTCGTGAGCTCGAGCTCGGTGACCCACTTGGTGGCCGAGACGTAGCCGAAGAGTCCCGGCACGATGACCCTCGCCGGATAGCCGTGTTCGCGTGTCAACGGCTCGTCGTTCATGCCGATCGCGATCATCGGCTCGCGTTCCGGGTCCATGATCCACGCCGTCGGGGATCCCGCCGTCCAGCCGTCCACGGATCGCCCGACGAGCTGCGTCGCGGCGGCTTGCACTCCCGCAAGATCGAGCACATCACGGAGCCGGACACCGGTCCACTTGGTGTTTCCGACGAGGTCTCCGCCGACCTGATTGCTGACGCAGGCGATGGTCACGAACTGCTCGATGATCGGCAATTCGATGAGCTGAGCGTAGGTCAATGTGACCTCGCGATCGACCATCCCGTGGATCCGGAGCGACCAGGTGCTGCGGTCGACGTTCGGCGGGATGAGCGCCGTATCGATCCGGTAGAAATCCGGCGTCGGCACGACGATCGGGGTCAGGCCCGGGATACCGAGATCGGCGCCGGCCGGTAGCGAGACGGTATCCGGAGCCGTCGGCAGGACCCCGGGTCTGGTCAGGCGCTGCCGGTCCAGCAGACTCCGCCCGACCCGGGCGGCGACGACCGAGCCAACCGCGACAGCACCGCCCCGGAGCAGGAGCGTTCGTCTCGACCAGTCCGGCATCGAGGCGGACACGGACGCGGAGGCGGATGACGACTCGTGGGGGATCAGGCCGAGGAGGCGATCCAGCACCACGGCACCGGCCGCGAACTCCGCGAGTCCCGCACCGACGGCCAGGACCTGAACCGTATCCGAGTCGCGAAGACCCGCCAGGAATCCGACCCCGACGAAGGCGCCGATGATGCCCATGCCGATCGCGGGGCGCAGCCGTCCCACGAGCCCGACGACCGCTCCGATCCCCAGGGCGACGCCCAGGACCAGCAGCTCGAGGGCCAGTTTGTCGGCCGTCCCGAAGAGGTCCACGAAGACGTCCTTTGCGCCCGGCGGCTGGAGATCGATGATGACTCGCCCGACGGACAGGATCGGTGACGGCGCCCCGGCGAGCAGCCCCGCGACCAGTTCGCCAATCCCGAGGGCTGCACCGGTTGCGACGGTGCCGGCGAGCGCGGCGGAAGACGCCCGGGTCGGGAAGCGCGCTGTCTTCGCGCCTGGTGGTTCGGCTGAACTCATGAATCGACCCTACCGTGACGGGATGACGGGATGGTGACGGAGCGGCTGGCGGTGGCGACTGGCTATGATGGCCGCCATGCTATCGACCGTTCGGTGATGGACGTCACGCTTCAGCTTGATCTGGCGCTCCGGCTGGTCATCGCGGCCGCCCTCGGAGCCGCCGTCGGAGCCGAGCGGGAGATTCACGGGCATCCGGCCGGCATCCGGACCCACATGCTCGTCGCCCTCGGGTCCGCGCTCTTCACGGTCATGTCGATTCACGGCTTCGCTATCGACGGCGCGGCAACCGGCGCGATCGATCCAACCCGCATCGCCGCCCAGATCGTGTCCGGGATCGGCTTCCTGGGAGCAGGCGCCATCCTCAAGGACGGGGTCGTGATCCGCGGCCTGACGACGGCCGCCAGCCTGTGGGCAACGTCGGCCGTGGGCATGGCCGCCGGTGCCGGCGAGCACATCGTTGCGGGCGTCGGCGCGGTGATCATTCTGACCAGCCTGTGGCCGATCAACGCCCTCGCCGAGCGGCTCCGCGGATCCCATCTCCCTGAACTGCAGGTACGGCTGACCCTCGAGCACGTCGAGGCGCTCGGGAGCATCTCGTCGGTCCTGGGCAATGCCAAGATCGATATCGCGTCCCTTCAGACACAGCGGCTCGGAAAGGACCAGTACCGGGCCGATCTGTCGCTCCGCGGCCGGTCCGACATGGCGATCGCATCCGCCCTCGAGGCGATCGCTCGTATTCCCGGCGTGGACATCATCACCACGAGCCGAACGGACTGACCGCTCGATGACCGGTCGGCCGCGGGCGCGCGACCTCGGGATCGTGATCGGGGAGGGGACTCCCGGCCCACTCAATGCCATCACCGACGTGGCCGGAGTGCGGGTCGGCCACGCGACGATCATCGAAGGGGACGGACCGCTGGTCGTCGGGCAGGGCCCCGTTCGAACGGGAGTGACGGTCGTCATTCCGCATGACGGCGACATCTGGCGGGAGCCATTGTTTGCGGCTCCGCACGTCCTCAACGGTAATGGCGAGATGACCGGCCTCGAGTGGATTCGCGAGTCCGGGATGCTCGGCGGAGCGATCGGGATCACGAACACGCATTCCGTCGGCGTGGTTCGCGACGCCCTGGTCGCGGAGGGCGTCCGTGGTCGCCCTGCCGGGTCGTTCTTCTGGTCGCTGCCGGTGGTGGGGGAGACCTGGGACGGCACGCTGAACGACGCAGACGGGTTCCACGTTCGGCCGGAGCACGTGACGGCCGCCCTGGCAGATGCCCGCCCGGGGCCGGTAACCGAGGGCAACGTCGGCGGCGGAACCGGGATGATCTGCCACCAGTTCAAGGGCGGGATCGGCACGGCCTCTCGAAGGCTGCCGGACTCCGGCGGCGGCTGGACCGTCGGCGTCCTGGTGCAGGCCAACTACGGGCGGCGGGGTCTCCTGCGGATCGATGGCGTTCCGGTTGGCCGTGAGATTCCGATCGCCGAGGTTCCCGCGGCAGCGTTGCCCGCGGCCGAGCTGGAAGCCTCCACGGCAGCGGGTTTCGGAGCCCGCGAGCGCGATGGCTCGATCATCGTGATCGTGGCCACGGACGCCCCGATCCTGCCGCACCAGTGCCGGCGCCTCGCCCAGCGATCCTCCCTGGGGCTCGCACGAATGGGTGGGTTGGGAGCCACGACCTCGGGTGATCTCATGCTCTGCTTCTCAACGGGCAATCGGGCGATGCAGCCGCCTGAGATCGATTCCGTTGGCTCGGGGGTGCATTCCGTTCGTACCCTGATGGACACGGCACTTGACCCGCTGTTCGAGGCCACGGTCGAGGCGACGGAAGAGGCGATCCTCAACGCGCTGGTTGCAGCCGAGACCATGGTCGGTCGCGATGGGATCACCGCCCACGCGTTGCCGCACGATCGTTTGCGCGAGGTCATGGCTGCCGCGGGGCGTCTCCGCAACTGACGCCGCGAGCCTGGCTGCCGCCATGTCGAGGGCCCCCGGTTGACAGTTCGACGACCCATGCCCACGCTATTGCAACACGTTGCAGTAAGGGCGATCCGAAGTGTCGATCCATCTGTTTGCCGATCTCGCGACAACGGGAGGCATCGGCCTTCTCGGCACTGCCCTGGTTCTCGGCATCCGCCATGGCTTCGACTGGGATCACATCGCAGCGATCAGTGACGTGACCTCGACGAGTGCGGCCGCGGACGTCGCGGAGGACGTTCACGAGTCCGCGCATGCGTCGGCGGGCATCTCGTCGCATGCCCATGCGCACGGCGGTCCGGCCGAACTGGCGGCTCACGCATCAGACACGGCGCCGGCCCATGCTCACGTTGGCGCCGGCGGATCCGCGGAGGAGGATCACGTGGCGGTCGCCGCGGCACCCGGCCGCCTCTTTGTCGAGGAACGTCGGGCGCTTGCCCTGGGCACCCTGTACGCGCTCGGTCATGCGCTCGTGGTCGCCATCCTCGGCACCCTCGCGCTGCTCTTCGGAGCGGTGCTCCCGGACTGGGTTGACCCGATCATGGGTCGGGTCGTCGGCATCACGCTGGTGCTCCTTGGAGCGTGGGTGTTCATCTCGCTCTACCAGTACGCGAGACACGGGCACGAATTCCGTCTCCGAAGTCGCTGGATGCTGGTGTTCGACGCGGCCCGGCTCGGCTGGCACCGACTGCAGGCCCGCTTGCACGGCCATGAGCACGCCGATCCGATCGAAATGACGGCCTACGGCCCGAGGACCGCTCTCGGCGTCGGGATGATCCACGGAATCGGGGCGGAGACCGGGACCCAGGTGCTCCTCATCGCGGCGATCGGTGGCGCCTCGAGCGAGGGTCTCGGCCTGCCCATGCTCGGCGCCTTCATCGTCGGACTGCTGATCTCCAACTCGATCCTCGTCGTCGTCACGTCGATGGGCTTCATCGCCAGCCGAGTTCGCGAGCGGCTGTACGTCGCTGTCGGTGTCGTCGCCGGGACGTTCAGCCTGGTCATCGGCGCGCTGTTCCTCGTTGGTGCGGACGCGTCGCTCCCGGCGATCGACCAGTGGCTTGAGAGCATCGGGATCCAATGAATGCGCGAACGGCGGACCCACCGCTCCCGGGTGTCCCGTGGGATCGCATTCCTGGTCGCGTTCGGGCGCACGGCCTGCGCTGGACCCCGCAGCGAGCGACCCTCGTCTCCGTATTGGCGGAGGCCGAGGGGCACGTCACGGTGAGCCAGCTCATCGAGCGGTGTCGTGAGATCGAACCGGGCACGACGCCATCGACGGTGTATCGAACGCTCGACGTACTCGAGACGCTCGGCGTGATCAGCCACAGCCACGGTCGTGACGGCCGCCAGATCCTTCATGTCCGGCCGACTACGGCGCATGGGCATTTGATCTGCTCGACCTGCGGGTCGGAGGAGGATCTGCCGTCCGCCGAGGCATCGACGTTCCTGCAGATGCTCCAGCGCGACCGTCACTTCGTCGCCAGCGTCGATCACCTGTCCGTGACCGGTCTCTGTCGTATGTGTCGTTCATCGGCGGTGCCGGACTAGACAGCCCCGCATTGAAATGCAAGCAGTCCACCAGCTCTGAGCCCGCTCGCCTGACGCAGCCCTGGCCTTGACGGCCGGGACTATCGTGGGCAGTGACCCTTCCGCGGGTGCCGCGACCCTGCCGAGCGACTCCGAACCGCGCTGGCGCGTCGCTATTGTCCCGGGCATCCATTCCGCTTGCCAGATCACGCCGCTCGCGAGCGGGACGGTCCCGGCGATGGTGATCGAGTTCCCGATGTCCTGAGGCGACATCATGCTCATCACGACCGTGACGTCGACGCCCGTTCTCGTTGAGGGTCACGGCAACAACGTCGCCCTCGATGAACCCGGCGGCTTCGCCGAGCTACGTGGGCCGGTCGACCGATCGAGGTCATGACGACTTCTTTGCGTCGAGCGCCTCGAGGCTCTCCTGGATGACGCGGTCGTAGCGCTCGATCTCGGCGATCGCGTCGGGGCCCGTGAGGTTCGGCCGGGCGGCCAGTCGCTTCTGGAGCAGGGTCAGCGCCGCATGGATCCCACGGAAGTACGCCCGAAGCTCGTTCAGCGGCGCGCCGCCCTCAGGCATCTTCGGCCACCCGGCGGATCTGATCCATCACCTCGTCGACCAGCGGACGATCGGCGAAGTCCTCGCCGACATAGCTCCATTGGATCCGTCCACCCGAGTCGAGCACGTACGTCGCGGGCTTGCCGATCGCGATCCCCTGACGGACCTGCGGCTCGAGGCCGGCGTACATGTCGATGACGGCGTGGTCCGGGTCGCTCAACACGGGAAACGGGAACTGCAACTTCGTCTTGAGGGAGGCCGCGTCCGCTGGGCGATCGACGCTGATCGCGAGCACGGCTGCGCCCAGGGATTCGAGTTCGTCATGACGCACCGCGTAGGCCGCGAGCTGCGCGTTGCAGTAGGAGCACCAGTCGCCGCGGTAGAAGAGGAGAAGCACGGGTCCTGTGCCGAGGCGGTCGGCCAGGCGGACCATCTTGCCCACCTCGTCGGACAGGCTGAAATCGGGGGCCATCTTTGGGTTGGTTTGTACGGTCATGTTCGTTTCCTGGTTCTTGTCACGACCGCCGGGCAAGCACCGCCGAACGACCGCTTTGGTTGCTCCGGCAAGTATCTACCTTTCGGAGCCCGTGGCTGTGTTGGCGATCACGTTCGCGTTTGTCAGCGTCGCGAGGTCGCAGCCCAGGTCGTACCGGCAGCAACCAATGCGCAATCGCTCAATGGTTGGTCCCCTCGACAACACGTGGCGCTACACCAGGTATTGGAGTTTGGCTGGCGAGGAAGGATTCGAACCTTCAATCCCCTGATCCAGAATCAGGTGCCTTACCGTTTGGCCACTCGCCAGTGATCGCGCCGTCGAGGCGCGGGGCGCATGATATCGCACCCAGCTCGATTCTCCCATCGCAGCCGACGTGCCGAGGAGCCCATGACCTCGATTCCAGACAGCTTTCGCGCCTACGTCGTGGACCGCCAGGACGGCGAGTTCGAGCGTGGGCTTCGAGGCCTGACACCGGCCGATCTGCACGCCGGGGACGTGGACATCGAGGTCGCCTGGTCGTCGGTCAACTACAAGGACGGACTCGCCGCGACCGCCGACGGCAAGGTAGCCCGGGCGTACCCGCTGGTCCCGGGCATCGATCTCGCGGGCACCGTCGCACGTTCCGGGCACGCGGGGATCAAGCCGGGCACTGAGGTCATCGCACACGGCTACGACCTGGGCGTCAGCCACCACGGCGGTTTCGCGGAGTTCGCGCGGGTCCCGGGCGGCTGGGTCGTCCCGCTGCCCGATGGCCTCTCGGCACGTGATGCGATGGCCATCGGGACCGCGGGATTCACCGCGGCTCTCTCGGTCGTCGAACTCGAGGCGCGCGGGCTCGAGCCGGCAAACGGGCCCGTCCTCGTCACTGGTGCGTCGGGTGGCGTTGGCAGCACTGCGATCTCAATCCTGAGCCAGCTCGGATACGAGGTCTGGGCTGCTACCGGCAAGACCGACGAGCACGAGTGGCTCCGTTCGCTCGGTGCCGCCGGGTTCCTGTCGCGCGAGGAAGTCTCGGCCGGGGGAGGGCCGCTCGGGACCGAGCGATGGGCCGCCGCGGTCGATTCGGTCGGTACCGCTGCTCTGCCGTACATCCTGCGAACCCTTCGTCGCGGCGGCGCCGTGGCCGCCTGTGGCAACGCCTCGGGCCCGGCCCTGACCACGACCGTCTTCCCGTTCATCCTCCGCGGGGCGGCCATCCTGGGGATCGATTCGGCCTATCTCGACATCGAGAAGCGGGGCCGGATCTGGGAGCGGCTGGCAACCGACCTTCGGCCTCGAGCGCTCGGCGAGCGGATCAGTGAAGTAACGCTCGAGACGCTCGAACCAACTCTGGATGCGATCCGGGCCGGCGACGCTCGCGGCCGCTGGGTCGTTCGCGTCGGAGGGTGAGCCGCGCGCGGCCACCGCGGCCGCCGCGGCCCCTAGTCGATCTCGCCGCGGAGTTGGGCCAGCGCTCGGTCGAGCGGTCCCTCGGCAGCCGCTTTCGGGTACGGCATCGCGGCGATGGCAGCCTGACGATCGAATTCGCCCGCATGCAGGGCCCGCGCAGTCGCCGCCACGGTACGGAAGTCGGCCAGCTGCGACTCCACGAACGCCCGATCACCGAGTGACCCGTGTCCGGGCAGCACTGGCCCCGTGACCAGGTCCAGCAGTCTCTCGACTGTCCCTGGCCAGTCGAGCGGGTAGCCGTCACCGAAGTAAGGGGTCGCGTCGGCCTCGAGGAGATCGCCGGCGAACAGGACGCCAGCGTCCGGCACGATCGCGACGATGTCGGCGTCCGTGTGGCCGCGGCCGAGATGCCGAAGCTCAATGCTCCGGCCCCCGACCTCGATCGTGACGAGGTCGTCGAAGACGTGATCCGGCGGGACGATCGTCATCGCTCGGAGGTCGTCGGCGAGGTCGGGCATGGACTCGATCGTCTCGAGGCGCTCCTCCTCGCCATGCTCGAGCAGGTGGGCGCGGCAGCGTCGGTGGCCCCAGATGTCCGCCAGCGGGAACTCGCTGTTCCCGAAGACATGATCCCAGTGCCAGTGCGTATCCACGACGATTCGGACCGGCGCCTTCGTCACCCGGGCTAGGTCCCCGGCCAGCTCGCGCCCATGAACCGGTGAGCTGCGCGTATCGACGACAAGAGCTTCGCCATCACCCAGCACCAACCCGATCTGCTGGTCCAGGAATGCATAGCGCCTGGTGAAGACGCGATCCGCGATTTCGATCCAGTCGGTGTCGTCGCTCATGGCCCGGAGATCGTACCCGGGCCAGCGGAGGCTGCGGCGGCGCGGTACGCTGCCACAGATGTCATCCACCACCGACAGTGCCACCACCCGAGACGGCATCCGGCTTATGACCAGGCATTGGCCAGCCGGGGTCCCGGACGCGGACCCGCCCCAGCCACGCCATTGGCCGGAAGAGGCCCCCCGCGCTGCGGTCGTGATCGTCCATGGGCTCGGCGAACACAGTGGCCGATACGAGCACGTCGGGGCGCAACTGGCAGCAGCCGGCTTCGAGACGTTCTCGTGGGATCAGCGCGGCTTTGGCGCATCGGGAGGCGAGCGAGCATACGTCGATACCTTCGGCCGCTATTACGACGACGTCCAGGATCGCCTGGCCGCGGCAAGAGCGTCCTTGCCCGGACGGCCGGTCGTGCTCTATGGCCATTCGCTTGGCGGGCTGATCGCGCTCGGTTATGCCCTGTCCGAACGTCCCGCCCCCGATTTCCTGGTCCTGTCGGCACCGGGGATCGCCGACAGTCTTGCGGCCTGGAAGCACGTGGCAGCTCCGATCCTGGCTCGGATTGTGCCGAAAGTCCGTATTCCCAACGGCATCGCCCCAACGATGTTGTCGCGAGATGCGGCAGCTCAGCGAGCCGTGCAGGATGACCCCTTGATGCAGGAAACGTCCACGACGTGGCTCGGGGCGCTCGGATTCGCGGAGCAGCGGCGGGTGCGCACAGGTCTCGCTCGGCTTGCGATTCCGACGCTCGTGATCCATGGCGATGACGACCCCGTCGTGCCGGCCAAATCGACCCAGGCGCTGGCCGCGCAGCCTGGCGTGACCCGGCGCACGTATCCCGGCGTCCGCCACGAACTTCACAACGAACCGGAGGGCGCATCAATCATTGGCGACGTGATCGCCTGGATCGGTTGGCAGCTCGGGGGCGCACACGGCGACTGAGGTCGGCCGGTGTAGCGGCGCCCACGGACCTCGGCGCTAAGCGGTGTAGACTCGCCCGACAATTGAAGATCGCCTCCGGGGAGCGCAGCAGCGCTGAGAGTGTGGCCCAGCCACAGACCCGCCGAACCTGATCCGGCTCATACCGGCGAAGGAAGCAGGCCCGTTCGAAGCTCGAAGATGCCGCCCTTCCCAGGGGCGGCATCCACGTTTATCGGAGGACAACGGGCATGACTTCACTCAGCACGGGATCCGGCGGCGCGATGCCCGTAGCGGCCCCCGACGGTCGCTGGCGGACGCGGGACATCCTCGTGGCGGCCATCATCGGCGTCGCGTTCGGTGTGGTTTTCTGGGCCTGGGGACTCGCCTGGGGCCTGTTCCTCCCGCTCAACGCGGTGTTTCCCGTAGCGCGGGATCTGCTCTACGCTGTCTGGCTCGTGCCGGCCGTCCTCGCTCCTCTCGTGATTCGGAAGCCCGGCGCCGCATTGTTCGCCGAGATGGTGGCGGCCGGCGTGTCAGCGCTCCTCGGCAGCGCCTGGGGCGTCGACACGCTGCTCTCCGGGTTCGTCCAGGGGGCCGCTGCGGAGATCGTCTTCGCGTTCGTCCTGTACCGGAACTTCTCGTTGCCGGTGCTGATGGCGGCGGCAGTCGCGAGCTCTGCGGCGGCCTGGCTCCACGACTGGGTCCTGTACTACCCGGATGTCGCCACTGACCTCCAGATCGCCCGCGGCATCGCAATGGCGATCTCGGCGGTCGTCATCGTGGCCCTGGGGTCGCTGGCTCTGGCCCGATCGCTCCGCCGTTCGGGCGTGCTCGACGGCTTTCCAGGCTGAACGTGGCAGCCCCTGCCGGCCCCCTGGCGCTGACGGCGCAGGGGGTTGGGTTTACGTACCGCGGCGCCGATCGTCCGGCGCTGACCGGTGTCGACTTCGGCCTGGACGCGGGAGCGGTGTTGCTGGTGGTCGGACCGTCGGGCTCGGGCAAGAGCACGCTCGCAAAGGCCATCGCTGGGCTGATTCCGCGCGACATTCCGGGCTCCTGGAAGGGCTCGCTCCACGTTGGTGACCTGGAGATCGCGACGGCTGCGCCGGCCGAGGTGTCGGCCCGTGTCGGGATCGTCTTCCAGGATCCGGGCAGCCAGCTCGTCATGGATCGGGCGGCCGATGACGTGGCATTCGGCCTGGAGAACCGTGCCTGGCCGCTGGACCGGATGCGAGCGCGAGTCCCGGTCGCCCTCGCCGATGCCGGACTGGCAGGATTCGAGCGTCGGCGAGGGAGTCGCCTGTCGGGTGGCGAGCAGCAACGCCTTGCGCTCGCGGGATCGCTGGCGCCCGCGCCCGGCGTCCTCGTGCTCGACGAGCCGACGGCGAACCTGGACCCGGACGGGGCCGATCTCCTGTTCGAGCAGCTGGCCGCGCTCAAGGCCGCCGGCGCTACGACCATGGTCCTCGTCGAGCACCGGGCTGATCTGGCGTGGCCACTGGCGGACCTCGTCCTGGCGCTCGGTGAAGACGGATCTCCGATCGATCTCGGGGAACCTTCCGCCGTGTTGGCGCGCTCGGGCCCGCGCCTGGCCCACGAGGGGATCTGGCTACCGAGCGACATATCTGCCATCACTCGCCGGCCGCGGTCGGCATCGCTCGCGGGCTCAGCAGCGTCCGCCCCAACTGCTCCGGCCAGTTCCGAGCCGCTCGTGTCGGTCCGTGAGGCTCGGTTCGGCTATGAGCGCGCGATCCCGGTGCTGCGGAGCGTCGATCTGGACGTCCGCGCCGGGGAACGCGCGGCGTTGACGGGACCGAATGGCAGCGGCAAGTCAACGCTGCTTCGGCTCGTCGCTGGCTTGCTCCGCCCAGGTGTCGGGAGCGTCCGACTGGCGGGCCGTGATCCTGCCCGACTCGCCCCGGCCGACCTCGCGGACCTCGTCGGCTACGTCTTCCAGGATCCCGAACTGGGGTTCATCGCGGATACCGTCGCGGAGGAGGCAGTGCTGGGCCTTGGCTCGGCCGACAGCCGGAACGCGCTGGAGCTCCTCGAGCGACTTGGTCTCCCGCCGGGCCGGTTCGGAACGCGCAGTCCCTACCAACTTTCCGGTGGCGAACAGCGCCGACTCTCCCTGGTCGTGGCCCTGGCTCGGCGGCCCGGCCTACTGGTGCTCGACGAGCCGACCTTCGGCCAGGACCGGAGAGGTTGGGAATCGGTAGTCCAGATCGTCGACGAGCTGGTGGGGGAGGGGACTGCCGTTCTGGCTGCCACGCACGATCATGCGTTTGCCACGCGCGTTGCCGATCGCCGGGTGGAGATGGTGGCAGGCTGGATCGTGGCGGACGATGGGCGCGCCGCTCCCCGTGGGGCCTCGCCCGAGTCGCCGCTGGTGGGTGTCTGATGCTCGTGTCTCTCGATCTGAGCGCGGCCCAGGAGCGAAGCGTTCTTGGCCGAACCAGTCCTCTGGTCAAGCTCGGACTCGCCCTCGCGTGGCTCGTCGGGCTCGTGACCATCTCGAGCGTGGCGGCGCCGCTGGTCCTGGCGTCCGTGGCGCTGCTCTCGGGGCTCGTCTTCGGGCGGATCCCGGCGAGGCGCCTCGCCGCTGGCCTCGGCCCGCTTCTTGTCGTGGCCGGATCGATCGCGCTGACCAACTTCCTGTTCGGAGCGGCGAACGTTGATCCGGCCTCCACGGAGCTGGCGCGGATCGGGTCGCTTCGACTCACACACGAGGCTCTCGCGGCTGCGGCGGCGATCGGCGCCAGGGTCGTGGCCATCATCTCGATCGGCGTGGTCTTCGCCCAGACCACGGAACCTACGGCACTGGTCGACGCGCTCGTCCAGCAGGGCCATGTTTCCCATCGCTTCGCCTACGGGGCTCTTGCCGCGTACCAGGCCGTTCCCCGGCTCGGCCAGGACCTGGCGACGCTGCGCCAGGCCCGTCGGGTCCGCGGTCTCCGACGGAGCTGGCACCCGCGCCTGCTCGTGGGCCTGCTGGTCCGCTCGATCCGACACGCTGATCAACTCGCGCTGGCAATGGATGCGCGCGCCTTCGGGAGTGGCCCGAGAACTGCCTATCGGCCACTTCGGTGGCGCTGGACGGACCTGCTCGTCGCACTCGGCGGCCTGACGATCATCGTCCTGGCGGTTGCGACGGGTCCGTAGCGCTCCGGCACCGGCTCCTCGCCGCGGTCGGCCCTCCAGACCGTCGACTGGAACGCCGTCCCCCTCTGGCGCACAATAATCGCGACAGCCTCGAATCCGACCCGCGTACCGCGCTCGCGGCGCGCGCCAATACCGTTCTGGAGGTACCCCCGATGACCGACGTGATGGATAAGGTCAAGACCTATCAGCAATTCATCGGTGGGGAGTGGGTCGAGAGTGCGAGCGGCGATTCGCTGGCGGTCGAGAATCCGGCCAACGGTCAGGTCATCGCCAACGTGCCCGCGTCGGGGCCCGAGGACGTCAACAGGGCAGCCGAGGCAGCCGCGAAGGCCTTCGAGATCTGGCAGCACACGACGCCCCAGGATCGCAGCCTGATGATGCTCAAGCTCGCGGATGCCCTCGAGGCGAGGGGCGAGGAGATCGGTCGGCTCGAGAGCCAGAACACGGGCAAGCCCGTCGGTGCCGCCATTGACGAAGTGCCGGTTGTGGTCGACAACCTGCGATTCTTCGCGGGCGCGGGCCGTGTCCTCGAGGGCAAGGCGGCCAACGAGTACATCGCCGAGCGGACGTCACTCATCCGTCGCGAACCGGTCGGGGTCGTTGCCTCGATCGCCCCGTGGAACTACCCGATCATGATGGCCGGCTGGAAGATCGGCCCGGCGCTGATGGCCGGGAACACGGTCGTCCTCAAGCCGTCGGCGCGGACGCCGCTGACCGCACTCGTCCTGGCCGAGATCGCCGCGGATATCCTGCCGCCTGGCGTGCTCAACGTGATCTCCGGGACCGGGGCCGCCATCGGTGATGCGCTCGTGGGACATCCGAAGGTCGGGATGATCTCGGTCACCGGTGACACCGACACCGGCAAGCACATCGCAAGAATTGCTGCGGATCGGGTCAAGCGACTGCACCTGGAGCTTGGCGGCAAGGCTCCGGTGATCGTCTTCGACGATGCCGATGTCGAGGCCGTGATCGAGAACCTCAAGACCTTCTCGTACTGGAATGCCGGCCAGGATTGCACGGCGCCCTGCCGCGTGATCACGGGGCCGAAGATCCACGACAGCCTGGTGGCGGATCTCGCTGCTGCCGTCGGATCGATCAAGTGGGGCGACCCGGCCGAGGGCGATGACATCGAGATGGGATCGCTCATCGCAAAGGGCCAGGCCGACAAGGTCGAGGGCATGGTCGACCGGGCGAAGTCCGGTGCCGAGATCGTCGTTGGTGGGCATCGACCGGATCGACCCGGCGCGTACTTCGAGCCGACGGTCATCGCCGGGCCGGGCCAGAAGAGCGAGATCGTCCAGGACGAGGTCTTCGGACCGGTCGTCACCGTCCAGCGCTTCAGCGACGAGGCTCAGGCGATCGCCTGGGCCAACGACGTTCGTTTCGGCCTCGCGGCCTCGGTCTGGACCGCGGATATCGGTCGCGCGATGCGTGTCGCCAAAGCGATCCAGTTCGGCACGGTCTGGGTCAACGATCACTTCACGCTCGTGTCCGAGATGCCCCACGGCGGCTTCAAGGAGTCCGGCTACGGCAAGGACCAGTCGATGTACGCGATCGATGACTACACCGTCGTCAAGCACGTGATGCTGAAGATTTGATCGGCCACTCGGCGCGAACCGGGAATGAGGGCAAACACGGCGCAGACGGCGATCATCGTTCCAGTTCGCCTGCCGGCCCCACTTGCTCGGCTGCGAAAGGCCGAGGTCGAGGTCGCGCGCCTCGGCGTATCAGCGCATGTCACGATTCTCTACCCGTTCACCGATTCGTCACGGCTCGGGTCGGCGGAGCTCGAGGTCGTCGCCCGCGTTGCCGCGGCTCAGCCTTCGATGTCCGTCGATTTTTCGCGGGTCAGACGCTGGCCCGCGTCGGATCTCGGCCACGGCGTCGTCTGGCTTCAGCCGGATCCGGGCGAGCCGTTCCGCGCGTTGACGCGAGCCATCTGGGCGGCTTTCCCGGAGGCCCCACCGTACGGGTCGCCTGACTTCGACCTCGAACCGCACCTGACGATCGCATCTGACGACCCGGCCCACTTCGATGACGTCGAGTCGGCGGCCGCGGACCACGTTCCGTTCCGACGGCTCGTGACGGAGGCGACCCTCATCGTCCGGGGTCCCTCTGGTCGCTGGCGGACGGAGCATCGGTTTCCGCTCGGCTGATCAACCGGCGACGCTGGGGCGCCTCTCGCTTGGACTTGCAGTCAGTCGGTGCAGAATGCCGCACCGAATCGCATGGAGGCTATCGTACGGCCGTGCATCG
>JBBQMH010000038.1:0-19910 GCA_038328755.1 Candidatus Limnocylindrales bacterium | reverse complement strand
CGCGATCCCGATCCGCTGACGCTGACCGCCGGAGAACTCGTTCGGATAGCGGTTGTAGTGCTCCGGGTTCAGTCCGACCCGTTCCATCAGCTCCTGGACCGTCGCCTTCACCCCGCCGGGTGGTTCCACGCCCTGGACCTTGAACGGCGCACTGACGATTCCGCCCACGGTATGGCGCGGGTTCAGGGCGTTGTACGGATCCTGGAAGATCATCTGCGCCTTACGCCGAAGCGGGACGAGCTCCTTCGTGGAGAGCTTGGTGATCTCATCGCCCTCGAGCTCGATCGAGCCAGCGGTGGGGCGGACGAGCATCAGGATCGACCGGGCGGTGGTCGTCTTGCCCGAGCCGCTCTCGCCGACCAGGCCTAGCGTTTCCCCTGCATCCAGGGTCAGGCTCACTCCGTCGACGGCCTTGACCTGACCGATCGTGCGCGGCAGCAGACCCTTCGAGCGGACAGGAAAGTACGTCTTCAGATTCGTGACGCGGAGGATCTCAGTCGGTTCGGACATGCCTAGGAGCCTCCGGCCAGGATTTCAAACACGTCCTGTGTGATCTGCTGGCGCTCCTCGGTCGGCAGATGACAGCGGACCAGATGCTCGGGCGTGGTCGGCAGGAGCTCCGGCCTCACGTCCAGGCAGGCGCCGCTGGTGACACGCTCCCAGTAGTTGCAGCGCGGCTGGAACACGCAACCAGCCGGCAACCTGATCGGCGACGGAGGGTTGCCACGGATGGCCTCGAGACGCTCCGGCAACTCACGGTCCATCCGCGGGATCGACGACAGCAGCCCGAGCGTGTACGGCATCTCCGGTCGGTCGTACAGCACGCCCGTGGGGGCCACCTCGACCAGGCGGCCGCCATACATGACGGCGACCTCGTCGGCGACATCGGCGACGATCCCCAGGTCATGGGTGATCATGATGACCGTGGTGCCGAACTCGGCCTGCAGGCTCGAGATGAGTTCGAGGATCTGCGCCTGAACGGTCACGTCGAGGGCGGTGGTCGGTTCGTCGGCGATCAGGAGGGCCGGTGAGTTGATGAGGGCCATCGCGATCATGACGCGCTGGCGCATCCCGCCCGACAGCTGATGTGGGTAGTCGTCGATGCGCCGCTCGACCGCCGGGATGCCGACGCGGCGAAGCATATCGAGGGTCTCGCGCCGGGCCACTTTGGTCCCGACCTTTCGATGGGCCTTGATCGCCTCGACGATCTGGTCGCCGACCCGGTAGAACGGGTGGAGGCTCGACATCGGGTCCTGGAAGATCATGGCGATCTCCGAACCTCGAAGCGCCTGGACCTCGCTATCCGACAGGCCGATGAGTTCCTGGCCATCGAGCCAGATCTCGCCGGAAACCTTGGCGGTCTTCCGGTTGATCAGGCCCATGATCGCCTGGGCTGTCACGCTCTTTCCGGAGCCCGATTCGCCGACGATCGCCAGCGTCTGACCACGCTCAATCGAGAGCGTGACACCGTCGACCGCACGGACCAACCCATCCTCCGTCGGGAATGCGACGGAAAGGTTGGTTACGGAGAGGAACGGCCGCTCCGCTCCTGCCTCGACGTGCATCAGCCGACCCTCACTCGCGGATCAATGACCGCATACAGGAGATCCACGACCAGGTTCGCGACGATGATGAAGGTCGCCGTCAACATCGTGATACCCGTGATCAGGGGCAGGTCCGAATCGAGGACTGAGTTGATCGCCAGCGCGCCGAGTCCCGGGAGGCTGAAGATGTTCTCGGAGATGATCGCGCCGCCGAGCAGGCCCGCCAGGTCGAGTCCGGCCGACGTGACGATCGGGGTCAATCCAGCCCGAAGGGCGTGCTTGACGACCACGACGCGCTCGGGAAGTCCCTTGGCGCGCGCGGTTCGCACGTAGTCGTCGCTCAGGACCTCGAGCACCTGGTTGCGAGTCAGCCGCATGTAGTAGGCCGCATACAGGGTTGCGAGAACGATCCACGGCAGGATCATCGTCTGCAGGAACTGGAACGGGTTCACGAACGGCGACACGTAGTTCGGGAACGGTAGCCAGCCAAGTTTGAGGATCACGAAGAAGACGAGCATGAGTCCGATGAAGAACGACGGCATCGAATAGCCGACCAGCGAGATCCCCATCACGAGCCGATCCGGCCATCGACCTTGATTGAGCGCGGCGAAGATGCCGACGGATATGCCGACTGTGAGCCACAGGAGGAACGCCCCGATCGCCAGCCAGAAGGTGACCGGGAGCGCGGTCGCGATCATCTTGGTTACTTCCTGATGGCGATTGAACGAGTAGCCGAGGCACGGGGCCTCGCACACGATCGGCTCTGGCGAATCGGCGGAGAACGTGCGCCCGGCGAAGATCCCGGTCACGAACTTGGTGTACTGCGTCAGCACGGGTTCGTCATAACCGAGGCGATGCCGGTTGGCTTCGATGGTCTGTGGGCTGCAGGCCTTCCCGCAGGTCAACCTGGCTGGATCCCCCGGCAGGAGATTGAACAGGAAGAAGACAGTGATGCTGAGGAGAAACAGCAGCGTGATCATCGATATGACACGACGGATCAGATATCCCGTCACGCGGTGTTCCCTCCCGTGCTGCGGATGAGGAGTCCCCGGAGGAGCGGCCTAGCCGCGCCTCCGGGGACGGTTAGTACTGGTTCCTGACTACCTACGGCTTGACGTAGACGTCGCCGTACGGGTTGGAGCCGTAGGGGCCCCAGAGGTAGAAGCCACCACCATCAGGTCCCATGCCGAAGCCGAGCTTGGTTCCGGACAGGGACTGCTGCAGTCCGAAGAAGGTGGGGATGACCCACATCTGCTCCATGGTCTGCTTGTTGAGCTCCTGCCACATGGTGGCCTGCTTGGCACGGTCGGTCTCGGACTGTGCGGCCTTGACCGCGGTGTTGAACGTCGCGTCCTCGACCTGCGAGAGGTCCCATCCACCCTCCTGGGTGAACAGTGGCGGGATGACGGTCGAAGCGTTCGGCCAGTCAGGGCCCCATCCGCCGGTACCAAAGTCGCCGGCCTTCGTGGGATCGAAGACGACGCTGTAGTACTTGCCTCGCTCAAGCGGAGCGAGTGTGACGGTGATGCCGGCCTTGCCGAGCGAATCCTGGATGATCGCCGCAGACCTGCCTCCGGAGGGGGTGTCCGCGTAGTTGTAAACCAGGGTCGGAGCTGCCTCACCGGAGTCAGCGATCAACTTCTTGGCGAACTCAGGATCACCCGTCTCCGGGATGGCCTGCCCGAGGAGGGTCTCCCAGAGACCGGTCGGGGCGTAGTCCTGACCGATGTTGGGCTTGATGGTGCCGTCGGCGTACTGACCGTAGAAGTCGCCGCCGGCGTTCTTGCGAAGCGCGCTGCGGTCGAGGGCGACGGCCATGGCCTGGCGGATCTTGACGTTCTTGACCTTCTGGACGTTGACCCAGAGGTAGCGGCTGTAGATGTCAAAGGCGCTGATGGCGCGGCCCGCAAAGGCCGGGAGCGCCGTGCTTGGATCGCTGAAGATCGTGGGCAGATTCTCGACCTGGAGGCCACCGTACTGCAGGGCGAAGGCATCGTTGCCCGAGCTCTGGATCATCCGCTGGTCGATGACCGCGGGGTCGACGCCGAAGTCGACTTCCCAGTTGTCAGGGTACGGGTGACGGTACGTGTCACTCGCTGCGTTCCAGTTCTCGTTCCGGCTGAGGAGCATCTTTCCGCCGTTGCCGGTGGTGTAGCTGTCAACCTTGTACGGACCGGATGACACGGAGAACGGTGCCACGACGCCGTAGGTCTCGCCCGTGTCGGCGGCCTTCGGAACCGGGGAGAAGCCAAGGGTCACGGTGTAGTTGAAGTCCGCGACCGGCTGCTTCAGGTGGAACGTGATCGTCTTCCCGTCAGGGGAGCAGGTCACGGCCTTGTCGAACAGATCCTGGCCGACGCCCGTGTATGGGCCCTTGTAGGACGAGGATCCATCCGCGTCCTTCGGGATGTCGAGGTACGCACTTGCGTACGTCGGGCCCTGGTTGATGACGGTGTCCGCAAACGTTCGCGACGTGCCATAGGCGACGTCCGCGCACGTGATCGGCGAACCATCCTGCCACGTGACGCCGTCCTTCAGGGTGAAGGCCCAGGTCTTGGCACCGTCGGACGGGGTTCCGGTGTCGGTTGCCAGGTCGGCAACGAGGCCCGACGCGGTGGCGTTGTCCGGTGAGTAGGTGTAGGCGGTCAGGGACCGATAAATGGTGGCCGAGAAGAACGCGAGGTCCTCACCCGTGTAGGCGCGCTGCGGGTCAACCTGGTTCCACTGCTCAGCGGAAGTCAGGAGATAGACCGTTCCGCCGGGCTTGGGGCCGTCGGCGGGCGCGTCTGTTGCGCCGGGCGCCGTGGTGGCGCCAGGAGCGGCTGACTCTGGGGCGTTTGATGCCGATCCGCCGCAGGCGGCCAGCGCGAGCGCTGCCACCATTCCAACGGAGACGGCGCGCCTAAGCCGCCAATCTGTTCTTGCCATGTTCATCCTCCAAGGTTGCCGGATCGTCCCGGCTTGGGTTCATAGTACACATGGATCGTCGGCAAGCGCACATCTCTCAGGCGTCAGCGGGGACCTCCCACCGGCACGCCCGGTCCGATCAGCGGGCTGCCTTGGGATCCAGTGCGTCGCGGAGAGAGTCTCCGAACAGGTTGAATGAAACGACGAGGACCACGAGTACCGAGCCCGGAATGAACAGGTACGTCGGTACGACATTGAAGTAGCTGACCGAGTTGGCGAGCATCGCCCCGAACGTGGTATCCGGCGGAATGACGCCGACGCCAAGGAACGACAGGGCGGCCTCCAAGCCGATGTAGGACGGCAGCGCCAGCGTCGCAAAGACGAGGATCGGGGCCCACAGGTTCGGCAGGATCTCCGTGAACAGGATGCGCGTCTTGCTCGAGCCCATGGCCACTGCGGCTTCGACGAATTCGCGTTCGCGCAAACTCAGGACCTGTCCGCGCACGATCCTGGCCAGGTAGGGCCACCCGAAGACGCTGATCACGAGGATGATGTAGAGGATCCGGGATGGATTGCCCTCCGGGACACCAAGGTCGGTGAGCCGCTGGGTCAGGACCTGCGACAGCGCGAGGATGATGAGCAGGACCGGAAACGCCAGGACCAGGTCCATGAAGCGGCCGATGATGCTATCGGTCCGGCCGCCGCTGTAACCGGCGACGATCCCGATGACCGTCCCGAGAAAGACGGTGATGATCGTCGCGGTGGTAGCGATGACCATCGAGATTCGGAGGCCGAACAGGAGCTGGGCGAAGATGTCGCGCCCGGTCCCCCACTCGACGCCGAGGATGTGCGTGGCACTGATGCCGCCGTACTCCGCCTTCGGCCGGCCGCCGAAGTCACTGATCGCTTCCGCATCGAACTTGTACGGGTCGACGCCGACCATGCCGCCGACGATCGGGCCGAAGATCGCCACGACGTACAGCACGATCAGGATGGCAAGCGTGATCATCGCGACCTTGTCGCGTCGAAGGCGTGCCCAGATGATCTGCTTGAGGCTTCGACCTACCATGGCCGCGAGAGTAGCATGTCGTTACCCCTGTCAACAGCGTGAAATCGCGCGGCCGGCGTCGGCCTCCGACGCCGTGGAATCGGCCGGTCAGCCCGCCTTGGTCAGCGCCCCGTAGGCCGCCTCGTCCAGGAGTCCGTCGAGTTCGCCGGGTTCGGTGATCCGGAGGCGAATCATCCAGCCGGCCCCGTACGGATCGCTGTTCGCCAGCTCGGGCTCGGCGGCCAGGGCCTCGTTGGTGGCCACGACTTCGCCACTGATCGGCGCGAACAGATCGCTGACCGCCTTGACGGACTCGACCACACCAAAGGTCGCGTGCTGCTCGAGGACGCGCCCCGTGGCTGGAAGTTCGACGAACACCACGTCGCCGAGCTGGTCCGAGGCGTAGGCCGTGATGCCGACCGTGGCGACGTCGCCGTCGACCTGGACCCACTCGTGATCCTTCGTGTACTTGCGTTCCGTCGGGGCCATTCTGGCTGGACCTCCTGGCTACATGGGTTGCGTATCAGGTCGCCGGGTCGAGTGTCGCCGCTAGCGTGCGCTCAGCGCGGCCGACGGTAGAACGGCAGGGCCACGACCTCGGCGGATACCGGTTGGCCGCGAACCTCGACGGACAGGATCGTACCCGGTTCGTCGTGTCCGGGAGGGACGTAGGCCATCGCGATGGGCCGACCGAGCGTTGGTGAGTGGGTCCCGGAGGTCACGACGCCGATCTGCCCGTCGCCGTCGAGGACCGGATAGCCGTGTCGTGCGATGCCCCGCCCGGTCATTCCCAGCCCGACCAGCTTGCGGCTGACGCCCTGCTCCGCAACGAGGGCGAGTGCGTCGTGGCCCACGAAGGTCCCGGGCTTGTCCAGCTTCACGACGCGACCGAGGCCGGCCTCGTACGGGTTCGTCGCGCGATCGAGCTCGTTCCCGTAGAGCGGCATCCCGGCCTCGAGTCGGAGGGTGTCGCGTGCCCCGAGCCCGCACGGGATGAGGCCCGCCTCTCTTCCGGCGGCCTCGAGTGCCGTCCACACCTCGGGCCCGCGCTCCCAGTCAATGAACACCTCGAACCCGTCCTCGCCCGTGTACCCGGTCCGGGCCACGAGCGCGGGCAGACCGGCCACGGTGCCCTCAGCGATCGCGTAGTAGCGCAACGTCGCGAGATCAACCGACGTCAGCGGCTGAAGGATGGAGATCGCCGCCGGTCCCTGGATGGCCACCAGCGACGTCGCCATCGAACGGTCGTCGAGGATCGCCCCCGAGCCCTCCATCCGATCCGCCAGGGCATCGGAAACCAGGGTCGCATTGCCCGCGTTCGCGACGACCAGGAAGCGATCCTCAGCCAGGCGATAGACGATCAGGTCGTCGATGATGCCGCCGTCCTCGGCGCAGATCATCGAGTAGTGAGCCCGCCCGATGGCCAGCACTCTCGGGTCGGACACGAGAGCGGCCGCAAGCGCATCGCCCGCCGCCTCTCCCTCGACGAACAGCTCGCCCATGTGGGACAGGTCGAACAGTCCAGCCCGCTCCCTGACCGCGCGATGCTCCTCGAGGATCCCCGCGTACTGGACGGGCATGAGCCAGCCGCCGAACTCGATGAGCTTGGCATTGGCCAATCGATGGAGATCTACGAGGGCTGTCTCGCGAAGAGGCACGTCGTTCCGGTCCGTCACGTCGCTGAGGACTCCGTTTCCTGAAGGGGTGGAGACACAGTATGGACCGGCGTGACGATCGCCTCGGGCAAGTGAGCCGCCGCCTGCGCCACCAGCCAGCGCTCCGTCTCGAAGGTCAGCAGGTGGGCAGCGTCCTCGAACGAGACCCACCGGACACGCTGGAATTCGTGATCGTGCCTGGCGAGATCTCCGCCGATTGGCTCCATCAGCCAGTAGTGAACGGTCTTGTCGATCTTCGTGCCGCCCTGGGTGAAGGTGTACGAGATCGACGGCAAGGGCTCGAGGATGGTGACCTGGAGCCCGCTCTCTTCCTGGACCTCGCGCAGCGCGGTCTCGGCCATGGATTCCCCGGGGCCAGGCGTTCCCTTGGGCAGGGTCCACGTCGGGCGCCGACCTTTGCCGTCGCGGCGCCGAAGGCCGATCACCAGGGACGGTTTTCCGCCCACGTTCGAGATGACGATCCCGCCGGCCGAGGTGGCGGTGGCGGACCTCAGCCCAGCCACGGCGCCGTCGAGGCGCTCGACCGGCCAAATCGAGGGGATCGTATCCAGGTCATGGATACAGCCGGACGTGGCCGCCCGGAGGCCGGCACGCGGGCACGTGTCGGCTTGATCGCCCGCGTCTCGCGACGAAGACTCGCCAGCGATGAACCGTGGTTCTGCCGGAGCCCGATCGCGCGTCCCGGGAGGAGCCGAAACGCAACCCCGGCGCCCAGACCAAGCAGCGGTTCACGGATCCGGAGGGAGGCTCGCGGGAAGCTCGCCGTTGGGCGGGCTGCGTACCTGGCGGCGATGCTGTGGTCCATTGCGCACATGGTAGCGCGTCAGGCTTGCGTCGCAAGCATCTCGCGCATCAAACGGGCCTTCTCCGGTGCCAGGATGCCACGACGTTCTGCGATGGCGATTTCTCGCTCGGCCGCGGCAACGTAGAGCGGCAGCGTTGACGGAGCATGCACCCGGAGTGCCGCCAGGTGGCCGGCCAGCGTGCCGACGTCGCCCCGAACGACCGGGCCCGTGAGCGCGCGCGCGAGGCCGAGGGCGCGCGCATTGCCGAGTGTCTGCTCGGCCAGGCCTCCGTAGACCGCCAGGGACCCCGCTTCATCGAGCCCGGCGACCGCTCCCAACTCCGCGATCCCATCAAGAAGCGCGACGAACCCGCCCGCCGCCAGCACGGCGGCGGCATGGTAGGCGGCCTTGGTTCCCGGCGCGAGGCGGACGGCGGTGGCACCGAGCGCCCGCGCCATATCAGCGAGCAAGGCCACGAGCTGATCGTCTCCCTCGACGGCAATCGTGGCGCCATTCAGGGCGGCGACGGCACGCTCGGTGTCGGCGAACGCGACCAGTGGATGGAAGGATCCGATCTGTGTCCCCGCGGCCATGGCCGGCTCGAGGACCTCGGCGCCAACCGCGCCGGAGGTGTGGATCATGGCCTGCCCGCTGTACATTCGGAGCGTTCCGGCGACTTCGGCGAGCTCGTCATCGGGCACGGCGAGGATGATCAGTTCGACCTCGTCGAGCAGGGCCGTGGCCTCGGCAAACGCTCGGGCACCGGGAACGGCCGCCTGGAAGTGCGCCCGCCGAATGGGATCGCGCGAGGCAATGGCAACGACGGGCCAGCCGGCCCGCTGCAGGGCTGCGCCCAACGCAGGCCCGACCGCTCCCCCACCGACGATCCCGATCGATGGTGGGTCGCCGGGCCTGGAATGGATGTGCGGGTGGGCGTGCTCCTCCGGCAGACCTGCGTCGTCGTGATGGTGAGAGCCCGGCGCAGCAGGATCGAGGGAGATCCCGCGTTCCTCGAGCTCGCGGAGCGTGTCGTCCGTCGCCCGCGCGCGGTCCACGGGCCGCGGATCCGGCCAGGCCTTCATGGGAGGCGGTTCGCCCGGTTTGGTGCCTGGGCGCGGTACGCTGTCATCCAGACGAGTGTAGCCACCTAGTGAGGGACCGAACGCCGTGCCAGTCGCAGATCCATTCGGCGCCCGCAGTCCCCTCGGCGATGGAGCAACCGCCTACTACCGGCTGTCCGCGCTCGCGGATCGGATCGACCTGGCGCGGACGCCGGTCACGCTCAAGATCCTGCTGGAGAACGCGCTGCGCCACGCCGGCCGAGGGATCGTCGAGGCCGCGGACGTGGAGCGGCTCGCCTCCTGGCGGCCGGCAGCGGGCGGCGAGGCGGAGATCCCGTTCATGCCGGCCCGGGTCCTCCTCCAGGACTTCACCGGCGTGCCGGCCATCGTCGACCTGGCCGCGATGCGCGACGCCATGGCCGCCCTCGGAGGCGATCCCTCACTGGTCAACCCGCTGGTCCCGGCCGACCTGGTGATCGATCACTCGGTCCAGGTCGATGCCTTCGGGACGGCGACGGCCTTCGCCCGCAACGTGGAGCGGGAGTACGAGCGGAACGGGGAGCGCTACCAGCTCCTGCGATGGGCCCAGACCGCGTTCCGGGATCTGCGCGTCGTCCCGCCCGGCACCGGGATCGTGCACCAGGTGAACCTCGAATTCCTGGCGACGGTCATCACCGAGCGCGCCGACGAAGCGGGTCCGGTCGCCTTTCCGGACACGGTCGTCGGGACGGACTCGCATACGACGATGATCAACGGCCTCGGGGTCCTCGGATTCGGCGTCGGGGGCATTGAGGCCGAGGCGGTCCTCCTGGGCCAGCCCGTCTACCAGCCCATGCCCCGCATCGTCGGGGTCCGCCTGACCGGCGAACTGCCGAGCGGTTCGACGGCGACCGACCTGGTGCTCGTGGTGACGGAGATGCTCCGCTCGTTCGGGGTCGTCGGTTCATTCGTCGAATTCGCCGGCGATGGGCTTGCCGGCCTGACCCTGCCTGATCGGGCCACGATCTCCAACATGAGCCCCGAGTTCGGCGCCACGGCGACGATCTTCCCGATCGACGATGAAACCATCGCCTACCTGCGCCTGACCGGTCGCTCGGCCGAGCAGATCGACCTCGTGGAACGCTATGCGCGTCTCCAGGGGTTGTGGCGCGATCCCGGTCCAGGTCCGGATTTCGATGCGGTGCTCACGCTCGACCTCGCGACCGTTCGCCCCTCGGTCGCCGGTCCTCGGCGCCCCCAGGATCGGGTCGAGCTGCCGGATCTTCCGACAAACTTCCACGACGCGTTCCCGCAGGCTGGGTCGGCCGGGAGTCCGACCCCCGGCGTCGCGATCGACATGAATGGCGGATCGGCGACGATCGGCCATGGTTCGGTCGTCATCGCGGCCATCACCTCCTGTACGAACACCTCCAACCCGACGGTCATGGTCGGTGCGGGCCTGCTGGCCCGGAACGCCGTGGCCCGTGGCCTTCGCGTCGGGCCGACGGTCAAGACCTCGCTCGCCCCGGGCTCCAAGGCCGTCACCGGCTACCTCGAGGCCGCGGGGCTCATGAAACCCCTTGAGACCCTCGGATTTGCCCTCGCCGGCTATGGCTGCACCACCTGCATCGGAAACTCGGGTCCCCTGGAGGCTCCGATTGCCGAGGCCATCGAGCACGATGAACTCGTCGCTGCGGCGGTGCTCTCCGGAAACCGGAACTTCGAGGGTCGGATCCATCCCCTGGCGCGCGCGAGCTACCTGGCGTCCCCACCCCTCGTCGTTGCCTTCGCCCTCGCCGGACGTGTCGACATCGACCTCGCCAGCCAGCCGCTTGGGATCGGCGACGACGGGACGCCGGTCTACCTCGCCGATATCTGGCCCGGCCCCGACGAGATTCGCGGCGTCATCCGGGATTCGATCGATCCCGAGCTCTTCCGGCGAACCTACGCGACCGTGTTCGATGGTGACGAGCGCTGGCAGGCGCTCCCGATCCCGGATGGCGACCGCTACGCCTGGGATCCGGAATCCAGCTACATCGCCCCGCCACCGTTCTTCGACGGGATGACGATGGAGCCCGCCCGCGTCGCTGCCATCGCCGATGCCCGCGTCCTCGCAATGGTCGGCGACAGCGTGACCACGGATCACATCTCGCCGGCCGGGTCGATCGCCCCGTCGTCGCCCGCGGGTCAATGGCTCCAGTCCCGGGGCGTCGGCCCGCTGGAATTCAACTCATACGGCTCCCGGCGTGGCCATCACGACGTGATGATGCGCGGCACCTTCGCGAACATCCGGCTCCGCAATCGCCTGGTCGAGCGTGAGGGGCCGTTCACGGTCCATCTGCCCGCCGGCACCGAGATGACGCTCTTCGAGGCCAGTCAGCACTACCGAGCTGATCAGGTACCACTGGTGGTCCTGGCCGGACGGGAGTACGGATCCGGGTCATCGCGCGACTGGGCCGCCAAGGGGCCGGCACTGCTCGGCGTTCGCGCCGTGATCGCCGAAAGCTACGAGCGCATCCATCGCAGCAACCTCGTCGGCATGGGCATCCTGCCCCTCCAGTACGAGGCCGGTCAGAGTGCCGAGGCGCTCGGTCTGTCCGGCCGCGAAGCCTTCACGATCCACGGGGTCGAAGGTGGACCCGAGGCACGGGCAACGCTGACCGTCGAGGCGCGGGACGATGCCTCGGGTTCGGTGACGACGTTCCGGGCCCTGTGCCGTCTGGATGGCCCGATTGACGTGGAGTACTTCCGCCAGGGCGGGATCCTCCAGACGGTCCTGCGCCGGATCGCTTCGAGCTGAAATTGATCGCCGGACAACCAGATGCCCCCGGCGCTCCGGGGGCATCTGGCCTTGGAGGAGATACGCGGACCCGCCGGCCCGCATGTCAACTTGGACGCGAGAGATCGCGATTGCGTGACGGTGAACCTCGAGGAAACGCCGAATGACCGAAATCCTGCCTGTCAACCGCGCTGCCGACCTCCTTCCCGAATACCGCGGGACGGTCATCGGAGAGCTTCTTGGCTACCAGAACCTCGAAGCGCCGCTCGATGCGCCCGAGCCCCGACGGCTCCTGATCGGGATGTGCATGGACAGCCGCAAGGCCCTCCGGCTGCCGCCCGAATTCGCGTTCGTGCTTCGCACGGCAGGTGCGAACCTGCGGGACAACGAGTTCCGGATTTCGTACGCGATCGCGGTCGGGGGCGTTCGGACAATCGCGCTGATCGCCCATACCGACTGTGGCATGAAGCGAGTCGCGGATCAGCACGATGTCTTCGTCCAGGGTCTTGTTGACCACGCTGGCTGGACGGCAGCGCAGGCCGAGGCGATGTTTGCGGCGGGCGTCCCGAAATTCGGCATCTCGGATGAGATCGACTTCGTCATGCTCGAGGCCAGGCGACTCCGGGACCTGTACCCGAAGATCACGGTGGTTCCCCTGCTCTACCGGGTCGAGGACGACCGTCTCTACCAGCTCCGCTAGGAACCGCCGACGGGCCGAGCTCGTACGAGGCGATGGCGGCATGTGAGAACATCGCCGCGAAGTGTTGTACGCCAACTCCCCGACTCGATGAGCGGAGCCCAGTGAGCGAACCCCGGTCGGTCATCGACCTCCATTGCCACACGGATGCAAGCTTCGATTGCCTGGCCGCGCCGGCGTCCGTCGTCCGCGCGGCGGCGACCCGCGGGCTCACCCACCTGGCGATCACGGACCACGACCGGATTGATGGTGCCCTCCGGGCCCGCGATGCCGCGCCGCCGGGCCTGACCGTGATCATCGGCGAGGAGGTCCGAACCATCCAGGGCGATCTCATCTGCCTCTTCCTGGAGAGCGCGATCCCATCCGGGATGCCCGTCCTCGAGACGATCGAGGCGGCCCGTGACCAGGGGGCGCTCGTCGGCATCCCCCACCCGTTCGATCGGCATCGAGCCTCGATCCTCCTGGATCCCGAGCTGGAGGACCTGGCGGGCCGGATCGACTGGCTTGAGACATGGAACGCCCGGATCATTGCCGGGACCGGCAACCAGCAGGCCGCCGCCTTTGCCGAGAAGCACGGCCTGCCCGGTGTCGCGGTCTCGGATGCTCACTCCATCCTCGAGGTGAGCGTGGCGTACTCCACGATGGCAGGCGACCCAGCCACCAGCGCAGGGTTCCGTGAGGCGCTGCCGTCGGTGGCACACAGCTTCGGCGAAGCGCCGGCGGCGGCCAACCGGAGCACGCCGATCGGGCGGCTCATCGGGCGGGCTCGCGCCGCGGGCGGGGCCGCGCCTCGTGCCGCGGGCGGGGCCGCGGTTGACGCGAAGGATCGGAAACGGTGACGCAGGAATCTCTGCTGCCGCCCGAGCGAGCCCTGCCCGAGCGTGCCGTGCCGCTCGCCAGCCCAGAGTCGGCACACAGCCCCGCGGCGGACCCGGTCGTCTGCCCGTACCTGGGCCTGATGGACGATCCCCGGACGCACTTCAGCTTCGCCACCGTTGGCCATCGGTGCCACAGTCCGCGCGGTCCGAAGGAGATCGAACTCACCCACCAGGCCAGCTTCTGCCTCAGCGTGGACTATCCCAGCTGCCGGCGCTTCGTCGCTCCGCCCCAGGAGCCGGCGCGCGGCCTGCCCATCGGGCCCTCGGCTGCGGTCGGCGTGGCGGCGCCGCTGGAGAAAGGGGCGCCGCTCGAGAAAGGGGCGCCGCTGGACACGGTGGCGCCGCTGCACAAGGTGTCCAGCCCGGCCAAGGGAACGAAGCCAGCCACCGGAGCCACCGGAGCCACCGGGCGACGCGGACCAGGCGCCCGCCTGGTGTTGATCCTGGTGGCGGTCCTGGCCATCGCAATCGCCGCTGGGTGGCTCCTGACCCAGGGCGGTGGCGTGCCCGCTGCGGGACCGGGAGCATCCGCTGCCAGCCCGGCCACCAGCCCAGCTCCGTCCCTGAACCCAACGCTGTCAGGCGTGGGATCGCCGCCAGTCACCGGGACGCCGGGGGCGAGTCAGACGGGCGCCCGCACGACGCCGACGACCCACATCGTCATCCGCTACGAAACGCTCAGCAGGATCGCCAGGCTGTACGGCGTGACGGTGGATGACATCGTGGCGGCCAACGGGCTGACGGACCCGAACTACATCACGATCGGGCAGAAGCTGATCATCCCGACCCCCTGACCGCGGCGGGTCCTGCCGTCGGGGCGCCAAGAGCGGCTACGGGAGGGGGTCGAAATCCCCGATCGTGACGACCTTGATCCGACTCTGGATCGCCTGGAGCTTCCTGCCCCAGTCGCCGTCGTTCGTGATGAGGTGGGCCACCTGGCAGGCGAGCCCGGTGCCGATGATCAGCGCGTCCGGTGGAGCGAACTTGTGCTCGGCCCGCAGGGATGCCGCTTCCTGGGCCATCTCGAGGTCGAGCGGCACGGCCTCCAGGTTCGGGTGGTGCCGGATGAAGGACAGGACCGTGTGGTGGCTGGGAGGCAACGCTCGCAATGGACGGACAAGGAGTTCCATGATGGTGATCATCGAGACCACCGCTGCGTTTCTGCCGCTCGCGACGAACTCGTCGATCACCTGGCGGGCGACCGGGTGGGTTGCCTCGGATGCGTCCAGGTATGCCGCGAGACAGGTCGTGTCAAGCAGGATCCGCTCACCCGCCGGGATCGCCAATTCGAGCTTCGAGAGGGTGCTCACGGCTGGGCGGACACGTCAGCGATCTTCCCAGCCGGCGTGCTCCTCACGAAGGAACGCTTTGACGTCCCGGGTCGTCCCGAAGACACCAGTCAGGCTGCCGGCGAAGGTGCGGGGCACCACCCTGACGACGGCCGTCCCCGGCTCGCTGGCATAAGCCTCGAAGACGAGCAGGTCGTTCTGCCGCGCCTCGAGAAACTCCACGATCTCCTCGGGCACGGTCAGTTGGTTCTTTGCGCGAAGGCGAGCTTCGGACTCGATTGTCGGTGTCATCACAAGTCTCCAACGGTCGCACCAGACTAGCGATGATCGTACGAGACGTCAATCGTGCGACGATGCACCATTCCTCCTACTGGTCACCTGGCGGCGCATGCCACGGCGCGGGGCTTCGCCCCGCCCCCAAGGTGCCCAGCCGGAGATACGCACGCTGGGCGTTCAACGGGCCCTCGCCACTGCGACGGGCCGGCCCGGCGCTGCAATGTGCAAGGCGCGTCCCGCGATCAATGCGGAGGGATTATGCTGCAGTCGGAGAATCGGAGCGTCGGATAGTGAGAATGTGGGAAAGGAGAACTCGATGGCCGTGTCGGTCATACGTGCGAAAGGGCAGGTGACCATTCCCCAGGACGTCCGCGAGGCCGCCCACCTCGAAGAGGGCGACCCCGTCGAGATCGAGATCACGGCCGACGGGATCCTGCTTCGCCCGAAGAAGCTCATCGATGCCTCCCAGGCCTGGTTCTGGTCCCGCGAGTGGCAGCAGGGCGAGCGCGAGGCTTCCGCGGACATCAAGGCTGGCCGCGTAACGAGCTCCGGGTCGTCCGAGGTCTTTCTGAAGTCCCTCGACGATTGACGGACAACGCGTGCCGACCTTCGCCCAGACCGATCGATTCCAGCGCGACTTCGCGAAGCTGACGGCGGCTCAGAAGGCAGCTTTTCGGGCGGCCGCGGCGAGGTTCGTCGCCGATCTGCCGTCCGGAAGCTTTCGCCCGGGCCTCCGAGTCAAGGGGGTGCAGGGCGCCGCGGGGGTGTTCGAGATGACGTGGGCTGACGACGGACGGGCCACCTTCGAGTACGGGTCCGTGGTTCGCGAAGGCGAGACCCACATCGTCTGGCGACGTATCGGAAGCCACGACATCTTCAGCCGGCCCTGAGGCCAGGAGGTTCCCGTGGCAGTGGGCCGATCCGGGAGGTAGCCGGCTGCTCCCGTCCCGTGTGAGTCAGGCTCCGAGCAGCGCTACCCTCCAGGACGTCGTGAAGGAGATCGGGGCGAACCAGCGCGCCAGCCGAGCCATCGGGGCCAGCCGAGCCATCGGCTGACCCAGCCTATCGCAGGGTCCAGGCGGCGAGGATCTCGTCGGGTTCGAGAATGATGTCGAAGGCTGTCGCGGCGCGCGGGTCGACACCGGAGCGGGTCACGCCCAGCGTCCTGGTCGTCGGCCCCGCGCCCTGGATCGACGCGCCCATCCGGGTGAGCGCGTTGAGGTCAGTGAAACCCAGGCGCTTGTTCTCCCGCCACTTGATCGACCCGATGAAGTCGATCTGCCTGGCCGGTGGCTCGCGGCGATCAGCGCCGACGAGGTCGATCTCGATCTGATGGCTCGTCGTCCAGAAGCTGCCGACTGCCGCGGCAGAGCCGAAGCGCGGGTCAGGGAGGATCTCGTCGACGGCCTCGCGGATCAACGCCTCGATCGCCTTGCCCCGGTAGGTCGACCAGTCGGCAAGGATCGCCTTCGCGACGACACGACCCCGGCCCCGCTCGATCTCACCTCGGTAGCGATCCACGAAGCGCATGAAGAAGCGCAGGTACGGGTCCACGATCTCGTAGCGGGCGTCGCGCGAGGTTCCCGTCGAGAGGGGCCGGCGACTCTCGACGACGCGCTTCCTGTTCACGAGGGTGTTGAGTGGGGCCTGGAGGTTGTGCGCCTCGACGCCGATCTCGTTCGCGATGTCGGTCCGTCGGCGAAAACCCTCCGCGATGACCGAGAGGATGGCACGCGCCTGCGTGTTCGGCGCGAACTCGCCATCGAGCACCTGCCGCCCCGTCGAGATCAGCGGCGACCCGTCGTCGGCAAGCTGATCCTCGAGGAAGTCCTTGAGAGAGCGGCCCATCCTGGCTCGCACGACCTTCGGGAATCCGCCCGTGACGAGGTAGTTATCGAGGGCGGCCGCGCCGGAGAGTCCGGAGAGCGTCGCCGCTTCCGCAGGGTTGAGCGGCGGCACTGAGATCTCGCGGCTGGTCCGCTGGTAGAGCGGGTGGCCATGCGCCGTGATCTGCTCCATCATGGCGAGGTCCGAGCCAACGAGGATCAGGAGCACGGGCTGCTTGCTCAGCGTGCGGTCCCACGCCGTCTGCACGGCTCCGAGGATCGCTTTGCGTGATGGCTCGGTCTCCCCGAGGAGGTAGGGGAACTCGTCGAGGACGATGATGCTCGGTCGGGCCTGGTCGGTCTCGGTCGCCGCCGCCACCAGGGCTGCCTGCCACGTGGAGAACTCGGCCCCCTCGCCCAGCCGGCGGGACGGCAGGCTCGAGGACACGAGTTCGCGGGCGAACAGACCCAGTTCGCGCTCTTCCGTCTGAGCGCTCGCGGCGAAGAAGACGTGAGGCGGCGCCGATCGCTCGATGAACTCCTCGACGAGCCAGGTCTTGCCGACGCGCCGCCGCCCGCGGACGGTGATCATCCGTCCATCTCCGTCCGCCCGGATGGCTTGCCACTCAGCGGTGATCCTCGCGATCAACTCCGCTCGGCCGACGAACTGCCTCATTGTTGGACCTCGATAGTATAAGACCGTTATAGTATCGCGTCTTTATACTACAACTCGCCGATGGCACGCCAGCCCCTATCCATACACGAGCCGGCGCGGGGCCTCGCCCCGCCCGCCCCAAGGTGCCCCGGCTGCTCGGTGCCCCGGCTGCTCGGTGCCCCGGCTGCTCGCTGGGCGTGCGTATCTCGGAACGGGCGGCCAGGGCCGGTCGTCTGCATCCCGATCCTGCACGCCAGCCGGGCGATACCGAGGCACCGGCCGGCCGGGAGCCCGTCGCTGCACGATGAGCGTCGGGAAGGTCCTGTAGGTGAGCACGGCATCGAAGGCCGCCTCTCAGCACGGGTGCCCGCGACCGACGGCATCTCGGCAGCGAACGCACGCGTCGGCGGGGACGACGGAGACCTCGATCTCGATCTCCCGCATCGCCGTTGCGAAGAGCCGGAACACAGCCGGGTCGCTGATCGGAACATCCTGGATGACGACGAACTGCGGGGACGTGTCCCAGAGCGCGACAGAGTGGCCCTCGTCATGCGCACTCGTGTAGCGGATGCCGGCGACGAGCGGCGATGCCGGGCGATCTTCGTAGACCGCACGCGCCCACGCCTGCGTCTCGGTCCGGGGTACGTCGGCCGTGCTGAGGGCCGGCAGCGCGCCGATCAGCATCGAGCCGTTCGCCTGTACGTTCTGGACCACAACGGACCGAGCGGGGCGGATCACTGCCGCGCGGAAGTGCGGGCAGACCGTGGCTTCATCGCCGTCGCCGAAGACCTCCCCGCCACACGTTCGCAGTGTCTTTGCGGCATAGACCACGGTCCGGCCCGCCGGACACCGTGCGGGCGCTGCGAACGGCGGCGTGTGGTGGTCAAAGCGGAGCAGCGGTCCGAACAGACGGCGCGTGTCGGCCGACGGCGTCACGTCGTCCTGGTGGTAGATGCGCACCCACCGCTCCTGGGGGTGCCACGTCCAATGGTTCCCGCCACGGAGCGGGCGGACGGGCGCCGGAAGATGCCGAACCACCTTCGGTCAGATCGTGTCGACGAGCCGCAGGACGCCCTCGACGTCCCCCCGCCGCAGTGCCGCGCGCGGCGTCATCCCGTCGAGATCCGGGTTCTCTCGCTCGATCCACCGAGAGAGCGAGACGACGCTACCTGGGAAGCGCGAGGCGAGGTCTCGGATGCCGGGCAGGACGCCTGTCGGACTCTCCTCGTCGAACTGCCAGGCCGGAATGCGCCACTCGCGTCCTTCCTTGAGGCCGATGAGCGCCCCGCGGTCGAGCATGTCGCTCACGGCCTGGGCACTCACCCCGAGCCGGCCGGCAGCTTCGTGGCGCGCCAGGCTTCGGGCGATGAGATGCTGTCGCCGCTCCGTCGCCACCGAAAGGTTCCAGGCGACGGCTTCCGCATACTCACTCGCCGAGGGCTCGCGGCCGAACGCGTCATCGAGATGGGTGTCGCCCCCCTCCTGCGCCCGGAGGCTGGCGAGGACGAGAAGAACCATGCCGCGAGACGAGTGGCGGAGGGCGTCGATCGCCTCGCGGAGCGACTCCCGATCTGCGGTTGCCGGTAGGGCGTCGAGCATCAGGTCGCCATCCTATGCAAGATACGCAAGCACGTCAAGCCAGTTACGCCGGGGAGTGTACCCGTGCTCGATCACCGGGCCATTACCTGCGCCCCGTCTCAGGACCGCCGAGACCGGATGAGCCCGGTCGCCGCGAGGGCGAGCAGGGCGCCGGCCGCGTCGATACCGACATCGACGCCCGACGCATGGCGACCGGCAACGATCCCCTGGTGCAGCTCATCGGTGACGGCATAGAGGACCGCCAGCGCGAACGCCCAGGCCCCCGGCCATCGCCAGGCGGTCGTTCCCGCCAGGGCGCGCCGGAGCAGCAGGGCCAGGACCCCGAACACCCCCATGTGGCCCAGCTTGCGGACGGCGAAGTGGGTCTACGAGTTCGAGGCCGGCAAGCCAGGCGCGGAGCTCGGCCACGTCCTGCGCGTGTTCGACGCGCTCGGTCTGCGCTCTCGATCTGGCGACCGAGAGCGCACGCGGCACGGTCCCGCCGGCGATCGACCTGGATGCGCTGCTCGATGAGTACCGAAGTGGCTGACGAGCTGGCCCTCGTCATCGGCGGCGCCGGTCCGTCGGCCTGATCGGACGCGCTCGCCGCGCGTATGATCGGGGCAGGGCACACGTGGCCGGGCGAACCGGCCGATCATGGTACGGGGGAGCGCTCGCAGTGCTCAGACGTCACCCGACGACGCCCCAACGGGGGCTCAGGCTCGCCGCGGGCATGACCGCCATGCTGCCATTCTCGCTCGCACCGCCGATCCGCCGTGCCGACGGCGACGCTTCACGGCCGGCGCGACCGCATGAGCCCCACGACCACGAGGGCGAGCAGGGCGCCGGCCGCATCGATACCGACATCGACGCCCGAGGCATGGCGACCACCCACGAGTCCCTGGTGCAGCTCGTCGCTGGCCGCATAGAGG
>JBBQMH010000037.1:0-20737 GCA_038328755.1 Candidatus Limnocylindrales bacterium | reverse complement strand
ATCTTCGAGACTCCGCGGCGGCTGGCCGCGACGCTCCATGACCTGGTCGCGGCCTGCGGGCCCGATCGACCCGCAGCGGTCTGCCGAGAGCTGACGAAGCTCCACGAACAGATCCTGCGCCTCCCGCTGGGCGCGCTCGCGGATGCGCTGAAAGCCGGCGCGGTGCCAGAACGCGGGGAGGCGGTCATCGTGCTCGGCTGGGGTGTTGGGTTCGACCTGCCAGCCGCCGCCCCGGTTTCGGGGTCCGGGGATCTGACAGCGGCCCTCGAGCGCGTCGAGGCGCTCGTCGAATCCGGGATCGCGCGCGGGGAGGCCGCTCGTCGCGTTGCCACCGAGACGGGGATCGCGCGGCGGACGCTCTATCGGGTGGCGCCCGGCGCCTGAAGCGAGCAGCCAGGGGCCACGAATCGCCGGCCGTCGTGCTGGATGGTGGCCGGGCGCCGACACGGATGTCGACGCCCGGCGGGATGCAGGCCTGGTGCGTTTCGGATGCCTCGACTCAGGCGGCGATGGCCTCGGGGATCGGTTCGCCTGCCGCGGCAACGGCATCGGCATCGGCCGAGTCGTCCGCATCGGGTCCGGCCGGGTCGGCGCCATCGGCCGCCGTCTCCGCGGCGTAATCCTTCTTGCCGCGCCCCGAGAGCATCTCGACATTGGTGGCCACGATCTCGGTCTTCCAGTGCCGCGCCCCGCGCTCGTCGTCCCAGGTCCGGGTCTGCAACCGGCCCTCGATCGAGACCTGCTGGCCCTTTCCGAGATAGCGGCCGCAAATTTCGGCCAGTCGATCCCACGTCACGATGTTGTGGAACTCGGGTCGCTCCTTGCCGTTCCCGGCGTATTCGTGTGACGCCACGCTGAACTGCGTGACGTGCTTGCCCGACGCGAGCGCGCGCATCTCCGGATCCCGGGTCAGGCGGCCAGTCAGAAGGACCTTGTTCATGGTCCTGTACTCCTTTGTGATCGGCCGACGGGTCACGGGCCAATCCTGCGTGCGGCGGGCAGGGGAGTTGATTGCCGGCATTCATCCTTCGATCCGCGGCGGACCAGTCGTTGGGACGAACCGGCGAGCTATCTGGGCGGGCGATCTGCACCGTAGCGGGCGGCGCTCACCGGCGAGTCAACCGTGGCTTGCCTGACGCTTGCGCTCGACCCAGGCGGCACAATGCGCGACGCGAGTTCAGCCGTGAGCGGCACGCTCGTGCTTGATGGCGGCCCGGGACTCGCTCGCGAGGCGGACGGCGCGGTGGCTCTGGACCGCGGCCTGGAAACCGAGCGCCTCGGGATCTGCTTCCGGGGCCCGGTTGGCATAGAGGTCGCAGAAGAGCTCCACCAGTTCGGGATCGAACTGGGTGCCGGCATGCCGCTGCAGCTCGTCGATGGCCGCCTCGTGGGTGATCTTCTTCTTGTAGGGCCGGTCCTGGATCATGGCGTCGTAGGCATCGGCAATCGCCACGATCCGTGCTCCGAGCGGGATCTCCTGGCCGCGGAGGCCGTACGGATAGCCCTCGCCGGCGAAGCGCTCGTGGTGGTGCAGGATGATCGGTACGGCGTCGCGCAGCGTCGTGGCCTGCTCGAGGATCACCTGGCCGATCCGCGGATGCTGGACGACGGATCGCCATTCCGCCGGCGTCAGGGACGAGGGCTTGTCCAGAATGGCTTGCGGGATCCCGACCTTGCCCACGTCGTGAAGGAGCGCTGCGACGCGGATCTTGTCGACCTCGTGAGCTGGAAGGTCCAGGCTCCGCGCGAGGGCCGACACGATCGTGGCGATCAGCGCGGACGGCTGGCCGCGGTAGTGCGGCAGCGGGCTGATGATCGCGGCCAGGGCGTCCGCAGCGGCGCCGTGCGCGAGCCGCCCGAGCTCCATCGCCCGCGTCCGTCCGGCGGGCGAGATCGGGGACCGGATGACCGATGATTCGTCGTTCGGCTCGACGAAGGCGTAGACCTGGTCACGACCCAGGGCCTTGGCGCTGTACATCGCGGCGTCGGCTTCACGGAGCAGCGTGTCCATGCGGAGCCGGTCGGCGATCCCGCCCGTCACGCCGAACGACGCTGTCACCGAAACCTCGTGCCCGTCGAGAGCGTGACGCTCCGATGAGACGCTGAGGCGCAGCTTGTCGGCGAGCGCGGCGGCGTCCTCGACGGAGGTCTCCGGAAGAATGACGAGGAACTCCTCGCCGCCGTATCGACCGACGAGGTCGGTGGCCCGGAGGCGGCTCTTCATTGAGTCGGCGAAGCGCCGCAGGACGATATCCCCTTGCGCGTGCCCGTAGCTGTCGTTGATGACCTTGAAGTGGTCGATGTCGGCGAAGATGACCGACAGCGGCCGGCGATGGCGAACGGCTCGTTCGACCTCGGCGAACAGGGCCCCCGCGATCGCGGTTCGGTTTGGAAGACCCGTCAGCGTGTCGGTCGTTGCCAGGGCGTCCACCGACGCGAGCCGGACGGCCATGGCAGAGACAGCGACGCTCAGGCGGCGACCGAGGTCATCGGTCCGCTTCGTGATCGCGACCTCAGTCGATCCGGACGCGATCAGCTCGACCTCAGCGACGAGCGGCTCCATCCGTGACCTGGTGTACGCAAGCGTCACGCCGGCGGTCAGGCCGACTGCGACCGTCGCAGCCAGGAACGCACCGATCGCCGGATAGGTGCCTGGCTGGGCGACCAGCGCAATCGCGACCACGCCCGGTCCAATCGGCCATAGCGTGCGGACGAACCTCATGGCGCCAGACTAGGGGCCGATCATCGTCGCGTGGACGCACCGGTAGTACTGGTACGCACTGATCAATGGTCTAGGTCCTTCTCCGGGGGCGCTGACCAACGCGCACGGCCAGGGCTCGGCGGCCGTTGCTATACTTCGGCAGTTCCCGGATCGGCAAGTCGTGACGACCGGGGCAGGGAGGTCCAGCAATCGCGCGACGAGGACGTATCGGCCGTCCCGCGAGTCGTCCGAGCGACCATGATCCCAGGCTCCGCCTCCGCGGTGGATGCGAGACACGGGAGAGGTCTATCCAGGTCCCGGGCCGTTGGGCCCGGGGTTTTTTCTTGCCCGGCCGCGAGTCGGGCAACCTTCTGGGGGCACGCTGACATGCCAGCCACGGTGATTGTCGGGCTCCAGTGGGGCGATGAGGGCAAGGGCAAGACCACCGATTTCCTGGCAGAACAGGTGGCGATGGTGGTCCGCTACCAGGGTGGCGACAACGCCGGCCATACCGTCGTCACGGGCGACGAGGTCTTCAAGCTCCACCTTGTGCCCTCGGGCGTCCTCTATCCACACATCACCTCGGTCATCGGCAGCGGTGTCGTGGTCAATCCCGCGACGCTCATCTCGGAGCTGGACATGCTCGCCGGGCGGGGCATCGACGTCGCCCGTGTCCGGGTCAGTCGTAGCTCGCACGTGATCATGCCGTACCACGTGGCCCTGGACCAGTCGAACGAGATCCGGCTGGCTGGATCGAAGGTGGGTACCACCGGGCGTGGGATCGGACCAGCCTACGGAGATCGGGCCTGGCGAATCGGCCTGCGCATGGAGGACCTCCTGGATCGCTCCGTCCTCGAAGAGCGCATTGGCCAGGTGCTCCCTGACAAGAACCTCCTGCTGGTGGGCATGGGTGGTGAGGCCTTCACGGTCGAGCGGCTGGTCGACCAGGCCCTGGCCTGGGGTCAGCGCCTGGAGGCGCACCTCGACGATGCCACCTGGCTGGTTCAGGCCGCGCTGGCCCGTGGAGAGCACGTCCTGCTCGAGGGAGCACAGGGAACCCTGCTGGACCTCGACCACGGCAGCTACCCATTCGTCACGTCATCGAACCCCGTGGCGGGCGGTGCCTGCACCGGAGGCGGGATCGGCCCCCTCCAGGTGGACGAGGTCATGGGCGTCATGAAGGCGTATGCGACGCGCGTCGGGTCCGGCCCATTCCCGACCGAACTGACCGATGAAATCGGCCGAGGTATCGCCGAGCGCGGGCACGAGGTCGGGACCACGACCGGTCGACCCCGACGCGTCGGCTGGTTCGACGCGGTTCCGCTTCGGTATGCCGTGGCCGTCAACTCGGTCAGCAGCATCATGCTCAACAAGCTGGACATCCTGTCCGGCCTTCCGACGCTCCGCCTGGGCGTTGCCTACGAGGTCGGGGGACAGCGCCTCGATCACTGGCCATCGAGCGCTCGTGCCATCGCCGATGCGACGCCGATCTACGAGGAGTTTCCCGGCTGGGAGGAGCCGATCCACGAGGTCCGTTCGCTGGCCGGGCTTCCGGAGAACGCCCGCCGGTACGTAACCGCCCTCGAAGAGATCGCAGGAGTTCCGATCGTCCTGGTGTCCGTCGGGCCGGAACGGACGCAGACGATCGAACGAGCCTGGCGGCCGATGCGGGGACGGTCCGGGGTGTCGCTGTCGTGACCGGGCTGGACGCGGAGGCCGCACCATGACTGCGATCATGCCGACCCGCGTCCTCATTCTTGGCGGTGGTGGCCGCGAACATGCCCTCGCGTGGAAGCTGGCGAGCGAGCCGGGTATCAACGAGGTCGCGGTAGCGCCGGGCAGCGTCGCGATCGGCACGGAGCCGCGAGTCCGGGTGATGGCCGGCGTCGCTCCGCTCGATGGCAACGCCGTCGTCGCGGCAGCGCGGCACGTCGCGGCCGAGCTGGTCGTGATCGGTCCGGAGGCACCGCTGGAGGCGGGTGTCGGCGATGCCCTCCGAGCAGCGGGGTTCGCGGTCTTCGGCCCGAACCGGGCGGCCGCACGCATCGAGACCTCCAAGTCCTTCTGCCACGAGATCGCCGAGGCTGCCGGCGTTCGCATGCCTCGATCGGCAGCGTTTGCCGATCTGGATGAGGCGATCGATTTCGCAGGTGTGCTCGCTGCCGGAGGGGATGGGCTGGTCGTCAAGGCCGATGGCCTTGCCGCCGGGAAGGGCGTCAGTGTCTGCGACGACCTGGAAGGGGCCGTGGCCGCCATTCGGGCTCTGGCCCGGGATACCGCCGGCCGCGGGGCGGCCGCTGGCGTGTTCGTGGTCATCGAAGAACGGCTCCGGGGTCCTGAGGCCAGCGTCATCGGGCTGGCCGACGGACGGGATGTCGTCGGGCTGCCGGTGGCTCGCGATCACAAGCGGCTCCTTGACCATGACGAGGGCCCGAATACGGGCGGCATGGGTGCCTATTCGCCGGTCGCGGATGTCCCCGAGACCGGGATCGCGGGGCTTCTGGATCAGTTCCACCGCCCGATCATCGCCGAGCTTCGCCGGCGCGGGACTCCGTTCATCGGGGCGCTCTACGCGGGGCTCATCCTGACGGCAGATGGCCCGGTGCTGCTCGAATGCAACGCCCGGTTCGGTGATCCCGAGGCGCAGGTCCTGCTCCCGCGGATCGCCACGCCGCTGGGCCCCGTTCTGCTGGCCGCCGCGCGTGGGACGCTGGCCGATAGCGTGGCCCGGATGGGGATCCAGGGCCCGGTCCTGCCGACGTTCCCCGGCGCGACGGTCGGTGTCGTCATCGCAGCAGCCGGCTATCCGGATGCCCCACGCCATGGCGACGCCATCAGCGGCCTGGACGAGACGATCGCCGCGGGCCACCTCGTCTTTCATGCCGGGACCGCGTCGGACGATGACGGCGGGTACGTCACGAACGGCGGGCGCATCGTGACCGTCGTGGCCCGCGGCCGGGATCTCGAGGAGGCCGCCGAGCGTGCTGACGCGGCGGCGAGCCTCGTGCGCTTCCATGGCTCGCAGCGGCGCCGGGATGTCGGTCGCGGCACGGGCGTCCTCCAGTCGGATCGCGATGCGACGGACCGCGCCACGGCACCAACGCCGGCGGGTGCCCGCCGATGATCGGGCGCTACACGCTGCCGGAGATGGGTGCGCTGTGGGCCGAGGCAGCCCGCTTCGAGCACATGCTGCGCGTGGAGGTCGCCGTCGCGCGGGCACAGGTGGCGCGCGGCCAGGTGCCGCAGGAGGCCCTCACGATCATCGAGGCGCGGGCGCGGGTCGATGTTGCGCGGATCGCCGAGATCGAGCTGACGACGGACCACGATGTCATCGCCTTCGTCAGCCAGGTCGCCGAGTCAGTGGGGCCCGAGGGCCGCTATCTGCATCTCGGACTGACCAGCAGCGACGTCCTCGACACCGCCCTCGCCCTCCAGCTGCGGACCGTGGGCGAGCTGCTCCTTCGTGATGCTGACGCACTCATCCGGACGCTTGCGGAGCGAGCCCGTGCCAAGTCCGGCACGGTGATGATGGGTCGAACCCATTCCGTCCATGCCGAGCCCACGACGTTCGGACTCAAGCTCGCGGGCTGGGCATTCGAAGTTGACCGCGGCCGCCTCCGCCTGGCCGCCGCCATCGATGAGATCGCGACCGGCAAGATCTCCGGCCCGGTCGGTACCTACAGTCTTCTTGCCCCGGACCTCGAGGCCGAGGTCCTGGCGTCCCTTGGCCTCCGCGTTGATCCGGTCTCGACCCAGATCGTCCAGCGGGATCGACACGCCGCGCTTCTGGCGGCGATCGCGATCCTCGGCGGGAGCCTCGAGCGGTTCGCGACCGAGATCCGCAACCTGGCCCATACGGAGATCGGCGAGCTGACCGAACCGTTCCGTGCCGGCCAGAAGGGTTCATCGGCCATGCCCCACAAGCGCAACCCGATCCTGTCGGAGCGGATCGTGGGGATCTCGCGGATCCTGCGTGGCTACGCCCAGACGGCGCTCGAGAACCAGGCCCTCTGGCACGAGCGCGACATCAGCCACTCGTCCGCGGAGCGCGTCATCTTCCCGGACGCGACGATCCTCCTCGACTACGCCCTTCAGCGCATGACACGCCTGGTCGGCGGCCTCGTGGTCCACCCGGACCGGATGCGCGAGAACATCGAACGCGGGCTCGGCCTGCATGCCAGTTCACGGGTTCTCGTCGCGCTCGTGGACCATGGCGGGATGGGACGCGAGGACGCCTATGCGGTGGTCCAGCGGGCGGCCCTGGCCGCGGCCGATGAGCGACGGCCACTGAGCGACCTGCTTCTGGCGGAACCGGCGGTCATGGACCACCTTGGGGCGGCAGGGCTCGCAGCCTGCTTCGACGACGATGTCCACCTGGCCCACGTCGGCGAGGTGATCGCTCGACTCGACGCGATTTCGCCCGCGGAGCCAACTCCATGACCGCGCCCAGCGGCGCCTTCGTCCGGTCCGGCAAGGTGCGTGATCTCTATGCCGTCGGGAGTGACCGGCTGCTGCTGGTCGCGTCGGATCGACTGTCGGCCTTCGACGTCATCATGCCGAACCCCGTCCCCGACAAGGGTCGCGTGCTGACCGGCCTGTCCCGCTACTGGTTCGGCGTCACCGGCGACCTCGTCGCGAACCACGTCCTCGGTACCGAACCTGCCATGGTTCCGCCCGGGATCGTTCCACCGGAGGTTGCTGCTGATCTGCGCGGGCGAATGCTGCTCTGTCGGCGGGCGACCGTCCTGCCCGTCGAAGTGGTCGTTCGTTGCTACCTCGCCGGTTCCGGCTGGAAGGCCTATCGGGCCGACGGGGCGATCTGCGGTGTGCGGCTGCCGGCTGGACTTCGCGAGGCCGACCAGCTGCCGGAACCGATCCTCACGCCCGCCACCAAGGCCGAGCATGGCGAGCACGATGAGAACATCGACTTCGAGGGGATGGTCGCGGCCATCGCTCCTGTCGCCGGACCCGAGGCGCGGAACGTCGCGGAGCGCGTGCGCGAGACGGCCATCGCCCTGTACCGCCGTGCTGCCTCGCACGCTGCGTCGGTCGGTCTGATCCTCGCCGACACGAAGTTCGAGTTCGGCCTGGTCGATGGCTCGCCGATCCTGATCGACGAGATCCTGACACCGGATTCGTCCCGCTTCTGGGATGCCGCGGCCTATGCGCCAGGGCGATCCCCGGCGAGCTTCGACAAGCAATTCGTTCGGGACTGGCTCGAACTCCAGCCGTGGGACAAGACGGCGCCGGGTCCTGCCCTGCCGGACGATGTCGTCGCCGGCACACGGGCGCGATACGTGGAAGCATTCGAGCGGATCACCGGAGCCAGTTTCGCCCGCTACCTGGAGGAGGACGTGATCGCCCCATGACCACCGAGTTCCGTTTTGCGATCAACGTCACACCCAAGCCCGGGATCCTGGATCCGCAGGGCCGTGCCGTCGAGGGCAGCCTCCAGCACCTCGGCATCGAGGGCGTCTCGGCCGTCCGGATCGGGCGCCGGGTCGAGTTGACGGTCTCAGCGGTGGATGCCGCGGCGGCGCGTGTGGTGGTGGCACGGCTGGCCGGTGAGCTCCTGTCGAACCCGCTGATCGAGGCGTACGCCATCGAGGAGCTCGGCCCGTCGTCATCGACATCTGTGGCGGACGCCGGCGGATGAGCGTTCGGATCGGCGTCGTCGTCTTCCCGGGGTCCAACTGCGACCGGGACACGATGCACGCCCTGGGCCTGGCCGGCGCCGAGCCCGTGGAGCTGTGGCACGAGGCGGCCGACCTTCAAGGCGCCGCGGGCGTGATCCTGCCCGGCGGGTTCGCCTATGGCGACTACGTCAGAGCGGGGGTGATCGCTCGTTTCAGCCCGGTGATGCGGTCCATCGCGGACTTCGCCGCCGATGGCGGGCTCGTCCTCGGGATCTGCAACGGCTTCCAGGTGCTTGCCGAGGCCGGACTCGTGCCCGGTGCCCTGTTGCGAAACCGGGAGCTTCGATTCCTCGGCCGGGACGTGCACATCGCGATCGAGCAGCCAGGGACCCCGTTCACGCACCGTGCCGGGCCGCGCCGGCCGCTTCGTATGCCCATCGCCCACGGCGAGGGCTGCTATTACGCCGATCCGGCCTTGCTTGACGAGCTCGAGGCGCAGGGTCAGGTCCTCTTCCGGTACGTCCGCGCCGACGGATCCGCCGCCGGCGAGTCGGACGATCCGGCCAATCCGAACGGATCCCTGCGGGCCATCGCCGGTGTCATCAACGCGGCCGGCAACGTGGCCGGCCTGATGCCGCATCCGGAGCGCGCATCCGAGGCCGTCCTCGGCTCGGATGACGGCTTCGGGATCATCGCCTCGTTCGTGGCCAGCGCTGCCGAGCGTGCGGGCACCCCGGCAACGGTCGCGGCGGGGCTCCGATGACCGTCGCTCCCGCTGCCGAGGATCAATCCCTCGCCATGCCGCTCCACCGGACCCTCGGCCTCACCGATGGCGAACTCGAGGCGATCCAGGACCGTCTGGGCCGACCACCGAACGACGTAGAGCTGGCGATGTTCAGCGTCATGTGGAGTGAGCACTGCTCGTACAAGAGCTCGAAGCCGCTGCTCCGGACGCTCCCGACCGCGGGCGCCGGAGTCGTGGCCGGGCCGGGCGAGAATGCCGGCGTGATCTCGATCGGGGATGGGCTCGCCGTCGCGTTCAAGATCGAGTCGCACAACCACCCGAGCGCGGTCGAGCCATACCAGGGCGCGGCGACCGGCGTCGGCGGAATCCTCCGGGACATCTTCACGATGGGTGCCCGCCCCATCGCCGTCCTCGATGCGCTCCGGTTCGGCGATCCGTCGGACGCGCGGACCCGGCACCTGGTTGATGGCGTCGTGCGCGGCGTCGGCGGCTACGGCAACTGCGTCGGCGTGCCGACCGTCGGCGGCGAACTCGTGTTCGATCCCTCGTACACCGGCAATCCGCTGGTCAACGTCATGGCGATCGGACTCCTCGAGGAACGGCTGCTGACCCTGGCCCAGGCACCCGGCCCCGGCAACCTCGTGGTTCTCTTCGGCAGCGCCACGGGCCGGGACGGGATCGGTGGCGCGTCCGTCCTCGCGTCCGCCACGTTCACCCATGACGATCCCTCGAAGCGCCCATCGGTCCAGGTTGGTGACCCGTTCGCCGAGAAGTTGCTGATCGAGGTCTCGCTGGAGCTGATCGGACGCGGGCTCGTGGAAGGCCTGCAGGACCTCGGTGCCGGCGGAATCACCTGCGCCACCTCGGAAACGGCCGATCGGTCGGGGACCGGGATGCTCGTGGACCTCGATGCCGTGCCGCGTCGCGAGCCCGACATGGCCCCGTTCGAGATCCTCATCTCCGAGAGCCAGGAACGAATGCTCGCGGTCATCAAGCCCGATCAGGAGGCTGCGGTTCGCGAGGTCTGTCGGCGCTGGGGTCTGCCCTGTGCCGTGATCGGCCGCGTCACGGCGGATCACGACATCCGCGTGATCGTCGGCGGGCTCGCCGAGGACCCAGCGGCTGACGGAGGCCTCGTACCGGGCCCGAAATCCGTCGAAGTCGCACGCGTGCCCGCGCAGGCCCTCACCTCGGATGCCATCGTCCATCAGCGGATCGCGACCGCCCCGACCCGTGTCCGTTCCGCGCCTGCGCCCGGCGCATCCGCGGAGCCGACCGAGCGGCTCCCGGAACGCGGTATGGATCCCGGCGCCGTCCTCGTCGCCCTCCTCGGGAGCGCCAACCTCTCGTCACGGCGCCAGGTCTTCGAGCAGTACGACAGCACCGTGCAGGTCAACACCGTGACCGGACCGGGGCGGGGTGCCGCCGTTCTGCGGGTCAAGGGGACCACCAAGGGTCTGGTCGCAAGCACCGATGCCAATGCCGCCGTCGGGGCGTTTGATCCGTGGCTCGGTGCGGCCCTCAGCGTCGCCGAGGCGACGCGCAACGTTTCGATCACGGGAGCGCGGCCGCTCGGGGTCACGAACTGCCTGAACTTTGGCGATCCGACGCGGCCCGAGGCGTTCTGGCAGCTGAGCGAAGCGGTTCGCGGGCTCGCCGACGCCTGCCGTGCGCTCGGCCTGCCGGTCACCGGCGGGAACGTATCGCTTTACAACGAGTCACCGACCGGGGCGATCCTGCCGACGCCCGAGATCGGGGTCGTCGGGCTCATCGAGGACAGCGCGTATCTCGTCGGCCCCGCGTTCGTCGAGGACGGGGATGCGATCCTGCTCGTCGGTGAGGCCGGCCCCGGACTGGCCGGCAGCGACTACGCCCGGCTCGGGGGCGTGGCCGTCGAGGATGATCTGCCGAGCATCGACCTGGAAGCGGAGCGCCGGCTCCAGGCCTGGATCCGGGAGGCCGCGGCGCGCGGTCTGGTCGCCTCGGCCCAGGACATCTCGGGCGGAGGCCTGGCTGTTGCCCTTGCGGAATGCGCGATGTGGAGCGGGCTCGGAGCCCGCGTTCGCCTTGGCGTGAGTCATTCACCCGCGGTTGACCTGTTCGGCGAGAGCCCGACCCGGCTTGTCGTGACGACACGGCCACGGCATGCTCCCGCGCTCGAGCTCCTCGCCCGACAGTTCGGTCTTCCCACAGCGCTCCTTGGCTCCGTGGGTGGCGAGCGGCTCGTGATGGAGCTCGCCGGCGCAGGTGCGACGGGTGCGGCCGAAGAGCGCGGTTCGCGGGTTGCGGATCCCATCGATGTCCCGATCGCGCAACTCCTCCAGGCCTGGGACCATGGTCTTGGGCGAGCACTCGGCTGGGGATCACCCGCCAGCGCGTCCGGGGACCGCTGAGATGTGTGGCGTATTCGGGGTGGCCATGCCCCACGGGAGCGGCGCCGAGGCGGCGCATGTCGCAGCCCTGGGTCTCTTCGCACTCCAGCATCGGGGCCAGGAATCGGCCGGACTGGCGGTCAGCGACGGCTCGGAGCTGTTCCTCTACAAGGACCTCGGGATGATCTCGACGGTGCTGGACGAACGACGCCTGCCCTCGTTCCACGGCGATCTGGCGATCGCCCACTGTCGGTACTCGACCACGGGTTCGACCGTCTGGGAGAACGCCCAGCCGACGCTCCGCCTCGGCCCCCAGCGGGCAGTGGCCATCGGCCACAACGGCAATCTCGTCAATACCCGCGAGCTGCTCGACCAGCTCCGCGGCGGACGGGCCCGATTGCCGGCGACCACGGACACGGAAGTCCTCACCGCCCTGCTGTCCGACGAGCCGGGCGACGACACCGTCCAGGCGTTGCTCGGCCTGCTGCCGCGAGTCCGGGGCGCCTACTCGTTGGTCATCCTCGACCGCGAGCGGATCATCGGCGTCCGCGACCCGCACGGGTTCCGGCCGCTCTGTATCGGGCGGATCCGGGACGTCGCGGCTCCGTCGTCCCTGCCCGGCGGGCTGTGGGGGGACGACGCACCGGCCGACGGACCCGGTGACGCCTGGGTCCTGTCCTCGGAGACGACTGGCCTCGACATCGTCGGCGCCGAATTCATCCGCGACGTCGAGCCCGGTGAGATCGTCGTGCTCGAGGCCGGCCGTGAGCCTCGCTCGATCCGCTTCGCCGAAGCGAGCCCGGCGCTGTGCGTGTTCGAGCTGATCTACTTCGCTCGGCCGGACTCGTATCTCGAGGGTCGCAGCCTGTACGAGGCACGGCGTCGGATGGGCGTTGAGCTCGCTCGCGAGCACTTCGTCGAGACCGACCTGGTCATGCCGGTGCCCGATACCGGAGCTCCGGCGGCGGCCGGGTATGCCGAGGCATCGGGGATCCCGTTTCGCGAGGGACTCGTCCGGAATCGGTACACCGGTCGCAGCTTCATCCAGCCGAGCCAGACGCTCCGCCATCGCGGCGTGACGATGAAGCTCAATCCGCTTCGGGAGGTCGTGCGTGGCAAACGCCTGACGGTGGTCGATGATTCGATCGTCCGGGGCACCACCACCAAGCAGATCGTGACGCTGCTTCGGCGCGCGGGGGCCGCCGAGGTTCACGTCCGGATCAGCGCGCCGCCCATCTATCACCCCTGTTTCTATGGGATCGACACACAGGTCGAGACCGAGCTCATCGCCGCGACCAAGAGCGTGCCGGAGATCCAGGAGTTCATCGGGGCCGACTCACTCGGCTACCTGTCGATCAAGGGCGTACTTGCCGCTCTCGATCTCCCGTACGACCAGTTCTGCTTCGCCTGCTTCGACGGTCGTTACCCGGAACCGGTCCCGTATGACGCCAATCGGCGGAAGTTCCTGCTCGAGGGGCCCGTTCCGGCCAATGGCTGAGCAGGGAGCCAAGGGAGCCGCCGCCCGTGACGCCTACGCCCGCGCGGGCGTCGATGTGGCTGCCGGGGACGAGGCAGTCAGTCGGATGCGCGCCTCAGTCGACTCGACCCGCCGACCGGAAGTTGTTGGCGGCCTCGGCGGGTTCGGAGGCGCCATCGCGATCCCGTCCGGCTACCGCGAGCCCCTGATCGTCTCGTCGACCGACGGCGTCGGAACCAAGACGGCCCTCGCCACGGCACTGGGGCGGTGGGACACGATCGGGATCGACCTCGTGGCGATGTGCGCCGACGACGTCGTCTGCGCGGGAGCCGAACCGCTCGCCTTTCTCGACTACGTCGCGGTCGGCCGGATCGAACCCGATGCCGTCGCGGCGCTTGTCGCCGGCGTGGCCGCCGGCTGTCTCGAGGCCGGCTGCGCGCTGGTTGGCGGCGAGACGGCCGAGCACCCGGGCTTGATGGAACCGGGAACCTTCGATCTCGCCGGCACCTGCATCGGCATCGTGGAACGCTCGGAGATACTCGACGGCACGACACCACGCGCCGGGGATGTCATTCTCGGGCTCCCGTCATCGGGCCTCCACGCCAACGGCTTCTCGCTGGTCCGGGGGCTGCTCGCCCAATGGGACATTCCGCTCGACCGCCCGTACCAGGAGCAACTCGCAAAGTCGCTCGGGGATGCGGCCCGGGATGCCGCTCTAACGGCTGAGCCGGCGTACGAGCTCGCGACCACCGGCGACGTCCTGCTCGAGCCGACGCGGATCTACGCTCGCCGGGTCCTCGCCGCGCGGCGAGCCCTGCAAGCGGCGGGTCACGACCTGAAGGCAATCGCCCATGTCACGGGCGGCGGGCTGCCCGGGAACGTTCCTCGCGCCCTGCCCGCTGAGCTCGGAGCGCGCGTCGATCCGCGCCGCTGGACGATGCCGTCGGTCATGACCCTCCTCGGTGCACTCGGAGGTATCGATGACGTGGAGCTGCGGGCGACCTTCAACGGGGGGATCGGGATGATCGTGGTGGTGGCGCCGGGCGCCGTCGAGGTCGCTCTCGCCGCGCTGCCGGATGCCATCACGATCGGAACCGCGGAGCCCGTGGCCGAACTCGGTGGGCGCTACATCGAGGTCGGACCCGGGTCGGGATCATGACGAGCCCGAGGGGGGCGCGCGGACCTGCCGGGGCCTCGCGGATGGCAGTCGGCGTGTCCGGAGCCGGGAGCAACCTCAGGGCGCTCGCGGCAGCCGCCGGGCGTGCCGAACTCGGTGCGGACCTGGCGCTGGTCTTCAGCGATCGAGCCTGCCCGGCCCTCGACTGGGCGATGGAGCGCGGGATCGAGACCGCGCTGGTGCCCGGTGGCGACGACGCGACGCTCGCGGAGTCACTCGCGGCGGCGCGCATCGACCTCGTGGCACTTGCCGGCTACATGCGGATCGTCGGTCCGCGAACCATCGCCGCCGTCGAAGGTCGGATCCTCAACACGCATCCGAGCCTGCTTCCTGCGTTCCCGGGTGGGCACGCCGTCCGAGATGCACTGGCCCACGGGGTTGCGGTGACCGGCTGCACGGTGCACTTCGTCGATGCGACGCTCGACGGCGGTCCGATCGTGGCCCAGGAGGCTGTCCCTGTCCTGCCCGGCGATGATGAAGCCACGGTTCACGCGCGCATCCGCGACGTCGAGCATCGGCTCCTTCCCCGTGCGGTGGCGCTCCTGGCGGCCGGGGTGCTGACGGTGGATGGCCGGCACGTCGGTCTCGACGCCGCCCGTGCGGCCGAGCGGGTTCCGACGCCGCGTCGCGTCCTGCTCTCGGTCAGCGACAAGACCGGTCTCGCGGAATTCGGGCGCGGTCTGGTCGGCCTGGGTTTCGAGCTCGTGTCGACCGGGGGCACGGCCCGCGCCCTGCGCGATGCCGGGTTGCCGGTCACGGACGTGGCCGCGGTGACGGGCTTCCCTGAGATGCTCGATGGCCGGGTCAAGACGCTCCATCCGCGAGTCCACGCCGGGATTCTCGCTGACCGTCGCCTGGCGGCCCATCGCGAGACCCTGGCTGCGGCGGCCATTGCGCCGTTTGAACTGGTCGTCGTCAACCTGTATCCGTTCGCGGCCGCTACCGGGCGCGAGGGGATCTCGTTCGACGAGTTGATCGAGGAGATCGATATCGGCGGGCCGTCCATGGTCCGGGCGGCGGCCAAGAACCACGCGAGCGTCGGGATCGTCACCTCGCCGGATCGGTACGTGGACGTGCTTGAGGCGCTCCGCGCCGGTCGTGGCGCGTCCCTGCCGGACGGACTCCGTGCTGCGCTCGCCATCGAGGCGTTCCGGAATACGGCGGCGTACGACGCGCGGATCGCGGCCGAGCTGCCGGCGCGGATGGCGGCCTCCGGGTTTGAACTCCCGGACTGGCCAGGCATGCCCGGCGCCACGGACCCGTATCCGCCGACGTTGACCGTCGGACTCGAGAAGGTCGAGACGCTGCGCTACGGCGAGAACCCACATCAGTCCGCGGCCCGCTATCGACGTCCCGGTCCGGACTCGGAGGCTGGACCATTCGCCGGCGAGCAGCCGCCGCTCCAGGGCAAGGCTCTCTCGTACAACAACGTCCTGGATGCCGCCGCGGCCGCCGGGTTCACGCGTCAGCTCCGAGGCCCCGCCTGCGTCGTCGTCAAGCACACGAATGCCTGTGGTGCGGCCGAGCGCTCGACGCTGCTCGGGGCGTGGGAGGCGGCGCTTGCCGGAGATCCGGTGTCCGCCTTCGGTGGCGTCGTGGCGCTGACGCGAGCCGTGGATGGCGCCGTGGCCCGTGGCTTGAGCGCCATCTTCCTCGAGGTCGTGGTCGCACCGGCATTCGATGACGAGGCCAGGGCCATCCTCGCCTCGAAGTCGAACCTGCGGCTGCTCCTGGATCCGACGCTGGCCGGCGTGGGACTCGCATCGACAGCCTCCCCGTGGGCCAGCATCCGCTCAGCCGGCGGCGCGGTTCTCGTCACCGTGCCCGATATCGCCCCTGATGATCCGGCTGCGTGGCAGGTCGCGACCAAACGGGCCCCGACCGATGCGGAACGTGCCGACCTGGACCTGGCGTGGCGCCTGGCGCGCGGGATCTCGTCCAACGCCATCGTCCTCGTGAAGGACGGTGCCCTCATCGGCATGGGTTCCGGCCAGGTCTCGCGGGTGGATGCGGCGCGCCAGGCCGTCGAGAAAGCCCGGCGCTTCGCTGGTGATGACGCGCTGCGCGGCGCCTCGTGCGGCTCCGACGCGTTCTTCCCGTTCCCGGATGCCGTGGAGGTTTGCCTCGATGCGGGCGTGAATGCCTTCGCCCAGCCTGGAGGCTCGATGCGCGACGCGGAGGTGATCGCGATCGCCGATACGGCGGGTGCCACGATGCTCCTCACGGGCACCCGTCACTTCCGCCACTAGGCTACCGGGCCCGCGCTGCAGCACGCGGTCGGACCTCGTCCCGCGGCCCGGCGCTGATACCATCCCGATCCCATGAGCGAACGGCCCATCTACTACCTGACCACCGCGATCGCCTACGCGAACAACAAGCCCGGGCTGCACACCCTGTACGAGGTGATCGGCGCGGATGTGATCGCGCGCTGGCACCGGATGAAGGGCGACGAGACACGGTTCCTGACCGGGACCGACGAGCACTCGGTCAACATCGCCGAGCGAGCCGCCGAGGAGGGCAGGACCCCACGCGACTTCGTCGACGAGAAGGTCGAGCTGTTCCAGTCGGCCGAAGCCGCGCTGTCGATCTCGCCCGATCGCTTCATCCGGACCACGGATCCGGATCACGTCAAGGCAGCCCAGGAGATGGTCCGCCGCGCTCACGCCAACGGTGACATCTACGTCGGCACCTACGAGGGCTGGTACTGCGCCAACGAGGGTTTCCGGAACGCATCGGACGTCCAGGAGACGGCCCGCGGGACGATCTGCCCGAACCACCCGGACGTGCCGCTCCAGTGGTTGACGGAGAAGAACTGGTTCTTCCGGCTGTCCGCCTACCAGGAGCGCCTCGAGCGCTGGTTCCTCGACAACCCGGACGCGGTCCAGCCGGACTTCCGACGCAACGAAATGCTCGGCTTCATCCGCCAGGGCCTGGAGGATTTCTCGATCTCCCGGGCCGGGGCCAGTTGGGGCATCCCGTTCCCCATCGGCGAGGACGGTCAGACCGCTCAGCGCGAGGACGGCAGCTGGGACCCGGAAGCCGGCACGATCTACGTCTGGTACGACGCGCTGATCAACTACATCACGGGCGCCGGGTTCCCCGATGACCCAGTCGCGTTCGCGAAGTGGTGGCCGGCCGATCTTCACGTCATCGGCAAGGACATCGCCCGGTTCCACACCATCTACTGGCCGGCCATGCTCTGGAGCGCCGGTCTCGAGGCCCCGCGCAAGGTCTGGATCCATGGCTGGCTCCTCGCGGCCGGAGGCGAGCGGATGAGCAAGAGCCGGGGTAACTTCCTCGATCCGGTTGATTTCGTGGCGGCCTTCGGATCCGACGGTGCGCGCTACGTGACCCTGCGCGAAGTCGCCTTTGACCGTGACACGGAAGTCAGTTGGGATTCCTTCGTCCGCCGCTACAACGCCGACCTCGCCAATGACTTCGGCAATCTCGTGAATCGGACGGTCTCGATGGCCGGTCGCTATCTCGCCGGCGAGCGACCTCCTCCGCGTACCGCTTCGACCGAATCGCCCCTGGCACGCGACTGGTCGGGGATACTGCCGCGCTATGCCGAGCTGCTCGAGGGTTGCCTGCTCCACGACGCGCTCGCCACACTGTGGGAATTCGTCGGCGCGGCGAACCGGTTCGTGGACGCCGAGCAGCCCTGGACGCTGGCCAAGGCCGCCAAGGCGGGCGACGAGGCCGCGGCCACCCACCTCCGCGACGTCCTCGGCGATCTCGTGGAGGCCTCCCGCCTGATCGGCCTCGCGGCGGCCCCGTTCCTCCCGTTGTCGGCGCCGCGTGTCCTCGCGCAGCTTGGCCACGCCTACCCCTACGAGCTCGACGGCAACGGCGGCCCGGCGGTTCTCGACGAGTTGGTCTGGGGCGCGCATTCGTCCGAGGCCGGGACCCTCGCCGCGCCAGAGCCACTGTTCCCGCGTCTCGAGGTGGACGTCGCAGCGGAGCAGGGCTGACCGCGATGCGTCTGATCGACTCCCACGCTCATCTGCAGGCCGATCGGTTCAAGGCCGATGCCGACGACGTCATCGAAGCGGCAAGGGTCGCCGGACTCGAGCGGATCCTCGTTCCCGGCTGGAACGCGTGGTCGTCGGATGCCGCCCTCGATCTCGTCACTCGCCATCCGTGGCTGGATGCGGCGGTCGGGGTTCATCCGCACGACGCCGCCAAGGTCACGGACGAGGAGTGGGCACGGATCGCCGGGCTCGCGTCCGACCCGCGCGTCGTGGCGATCGGGGAGACCGGCCTGGACTACGACCGGGTCTTCTCGCCGATCGACGATCAGCACGCCAATCTGCGCCGCAACCTGCACCTCGCGCTGGAGACCGGCAAGCCGGCGATCCTCCATGTCCGGTCAGCCGTCGGTCGGCACGATGCCCAGGATGCCCTGATCCTCGAGTTGGATCGGGCGGGCGTCGGTGGACGCGAGGCCGTCGCCGCGTTCGGCGATCGTCCGCCTGCCCTCATCCACTCCTTCTCCGGGTCTGCGGATTTTGCGCGAGCGGTCCTCGACCGAAGGCTCGGGATTTCGATCTCGGGCCTCGCCTTCCGGGCGGGTGAAGAATCGACCGCCACGGTCGCAGCCCTGGTGCCCGCTGATCGCCTCCTGGTAGAGACGGATTCGCCGTTCCTGACGCCGCCGGGCGGTCCACGCGGCCGTAACGAGCCTTCGGCGGTCGCGATCACGGCCAGCTGGGTGGCTGCGCAGCGGGGGATCGACGTTGAGGATTCGTCCGCGGTCGAGTCGTTCGGCGCCGCGCTGGTTACCGCCTACGACGCGATCTTCGTCCGGCAAGGCACCCGTGACGGTTGACAGGCCCGACGCCCGCTGCCTACACTGCTAGCACTCTCACCCCGAGAGTGCTAATTGACGTGAATCGGCCGGTCGCCGATGCCCCCGCATACGTGGGTGTCGCGGCAGAACCGCCCTCGTCGAGCAGCACCAACGGATCGTCAACGGATCGATCAGGACCACGCTTCGTGCGCGGGCCGGGCGCTCCGCTCAATCCAGGTCCGGCGGCTTCCACGCCGTCACAGGAGGTAATGCACGTTGGCCAAAGCCACTGCCTTCACCAAGCTTCGCCCACTGGGCGATCGCGTCGTCGTGAAGCCGAGCGCCCGTGAGGAGATGACCAAGAGCGGCATCGTTCTTCCGGACACCGCCAAGGAAAAGCCCCAGGAAGGAAGCATCCTCGCCGTTGGGCCGGGCCGCATCCTCGATGACGGCTCCCGCGAGGCGATGGATGTTGCCGCGGGCCAGAAGGTCCTCTACGGCAAGTACGCCGGCACCGAGTTCAAGGTGGAGGGCGACGACCTTCTCATCGTGAGCCAGAAGGACATTCTCGCGATCGTCGAGGACTGACGCGTCGTCGGCGTGTGCCGGCACCGCACTGATCTCACATCGCCCACCATCCCTGGAGGAAACCCACGTTGGCAAAGCAACTGATTTTCGACGAGACCGCGCGACGGTCGCTCAAGCGAGGCATTGACCGCCTCGCCGACGCGGTCAAGGTGACGATCGGCCCCAAGGGCCGCAACGTCGTCCTCGACAAGAAGTTTGGATCTCCCACCATCACCAACGACGGCGTGACGATCGCTCGAGACATCGAGCTCGAGGATCCGTTCGAGAACATGGGCGCGCAGCTGCTCAAGGAAGTCGCGACCAAGACCGACGACGTCGCCGGCGACGGCACCACCACCGCGGTCGTGCTCGGCCAGGCGATGGTTGCCGAGGGCCTTCGCGTCGTGACCGCGGGCGCCAATCCGATGGTCATCAAGTCCGGTATCGAGAAGGCCGTCGCGGCCATCGTCGAGGAGATCAAGCGGGTTTCCCGCCCGGTCGACTCGCGCGAGCAGATCGCGGCCGTTGCCGCCATCTCGGCCGCGGATCCTGAGGTCGGCGAGATCATCGCCGAGGTCATGGACAAGGTCGGCAAGGACGGCGTCATCACCGTCGAAGAGGGCCAGAGCCTGGGCCTCGAGAAGGAATACACCGAGGGCATGCAGTTCGACCGAGGGTACCTCTCGGCCTACTTCGTGACCAACGCGGACCGAATGGAGGCCGTTCTCGAGAACCCGGTCATCCTCGTCACCGACAAGAAGATCTCGAGCGTCGCGGACATGCTCCCGGCCCTCGAGAAGGGCGTCCAGCTCGGCCGCCCGATCCTCATCATCGCCGAGGACGTCGATGGCGAGGCGCTCGCGACCCTCGTCGTGAACAAGCTCCGTGGCACCGTCTCGGTTCTGGCCGTCAAGGCCCCGGGCTTCGGCGATCGCCGCAAGGAGATGCTCCGCGACATCGCCATCCTGACCGGTGGCACCGTCATCTCCGAGGAGATCGGGCGCAAGCTCGACTCCGTCACCGCTGACGACCTGGGCAAGGCCCGCCGTGTCGTCGCCACCAAGGACGACACCACCATCATCGATGGCGATGGCAGTGCAGACCAGATCAAAGCCCGGATGAGCCAGATCAAGGCCCAGATCGAGGACACCACTTCGGACTACGACCGCGAGAAGCTCCAGGAGCGACTTGCCAAGCTGTCCGGCGGCGTGGCCGTGATCAAGGTCGGCGCGGCCACCGAGGTCGAGCTCAAGGAGAAGAAGCACCGCATCGA
>JBBQMH010000036.1:0-20893 GCA_038328755.1 Candidatus Limnocylindrales bacterium | reverse complement strand
GCGGTCAGCGTTTCGCGCCATCAGGGTGTCGAGCGTATCGTCGAGGGCGCGAGCTGCCCGGGCGGCCGCTGCGGTGGTCGCGCTGATCTCGGCGTTCCAGGTCTCCAGGGCGGCCGCGTCGGTCGTGTTGCCGGCATCGCGGGCGCGAGACCGAGCGCCTGCCACGAGGTCGGCCCCGATCAGCAGATCGACCGAAACATCCTGCCCGGCATCAATCCGCTTGCGCAGGTCCTGGCGCCAGGTGGTCCATGCGTCCGTCCACGCGGCCAACGTGAACGCGTGCCGACCAAGGGTGTCCGCGACGAAGGTGGCGCGCCAGCGATCGTTCCCGAGTGCCTCCATTGCCACCTCGATCCAGTCCGCTGTATTGGGCGGTCGGTGGAGCAGGCGAACCGAAACCACGTCGTGCCCGTCGGCAAACGCATCCGCTTCAACGACGACCGTATCGCCGATCACGCGCTTGGCGGGAAACCGCCCTCCATCGACGGCCGGCGAGATCGACTCGATGACCGTCCGGCGTCGCCCATCGTCGGGGTACGCGCCACCCCCCGACAGGCTCGGGACTGATCGGTCAGATAACGATGCGCTGGTCGGATTCACGCCTTGAAGAATAGCGATCGACGATCCTGAACCGAAGGCACGGGTCGCGATACTGTCAAATCGTCCGTCCTCGCAGCACGACTACAGTATTACCCGCGATTGGCAGCGTGCCACCTGCCGCGACCGGGGCGCGTCGCGGTGTGAACGGTTGCCCCGCCGCAGTGTCCAGGCTCATCTGCCAGGACGCGGCGCGTGACGCATTTGGGAGGACGAAGAGGCGATCATCGGCCTGCGGGTTGAACGCCAGGTAGAAGGAGTCGTCGGAGATCGGTGCCCCGTCGACATCGACCACGCCCGCGCCGGAGATGAAGACGCCAATACCCTGGTCGAGCGGATCGTGCCAGTGCTCGACGCCCATGGGCGTGCCATCGGGTGCGAACCATTCGATCTCGTGGACTTGTTCCCCATGGATCGGTCGGTCCAGGAACCAGCGCCGGCGGCGTAAGGCCGGATGCTCAGCCCGAAACGCGATGAGTCGCTGGACGAAGTCCAGGAGATCGAGATCGGCACGCTCCCAGTCGAGCCATGAGACCTCGTTATCCTGCGCATAGCCGTTGTTATTGCCACCCTGCGTGCGACCGATCTCGTCGCCGGCGAGGAGCATCGGGACACCCTGGGACAGGAACAGGGTCGCCAGCATGTTGCGCTGGTCGCGGGCGCGGGCTTCCAGCACGGCGAGGTCGTCGGTCGGGCCTTCGACTCCGTGATTCCACGAGCGGTTGTGGTTGTCGCCGTCGCGGTTGTCCTCGCCGTTCGCCTCGTTGTGCTTGTCGTTGTACGCGACCAGGTCGGCCAACGTGAATCCGTCGTGGGCCGTGACGAAATTGACGCTCGCGTATGGCCGCCTGCCGTTTGAGGCATAAAGGTCCGAGCTCCCGGTGAAGCGATACCCGAATTCGGCCAGCGGCTCTGGCGTCCCGCGCCAAAAATCCCGGATGGCGTCCCGATATTTGCCGTTCCACTCGGACCACAGCGGCGGGAAATTCCCTACCTGATAGCCCCCCTCCCCAACATCCCACGGTTCGGCAATCAGCTTGACCTGGTTGATGGTCGGGTCCTGGTGGATGAGGTCGAAGAAGGCGGACAGGCGGTCCACGTCGTGGAGCTCGCGGGCCAGGGCGGCCGCGAGGTCGAAGCGGAACCCGTCGATATGCATGTCCAGGATCCAGTACCGCAGGCTATCCATGATCAACTGGAGGCTGTGCGGGTGGCGGACGTTCAGCGTGTTGCCGGTCCCGGTGTAGTCCATGTAGCGCCGTCGATCGTCGTTCCGCAGCCGGTAGTAGGCGGCGTTGTCAATCCCCTTGAACGACAGCATCGGCCCGAGGTGGTTCCCCTCGGCTGTGTGGTTGTAAACCACGTCGAGGATCACCTCGATGTCCGCGGCGTGGAGCGCCTTGACCATCGCTTTGAACTCGCTGACCTGCGCGTTACCCGCGCTGACGCTCGCGTAGCCGGCATGCGGGGCAAGAAATCCGATGCTGTTGTATCCCCAGTAGTTCCGGAGACCACGCGCCACGAGACGAGCGTCGTGCACGAAGTGATGCACGGGCAGCAGCTCCACGGCTGTCACCCCGAGCGAGTGGAGGTAGGCGATGGCCACGGGATGGGCCATACCAGCGTAGGTGCCCCGAATCTCGGCCGGGATGTCTGGATGGGTCGCCGTGAAGCCCCTGACATGGACCTCGTAGATGACCGTCGCGTTCGGTGCGTGGCGGGGCGCTCGATCGTCGCCCCAGTCGAAATCGGGGTCCACCACGACCGATCGGGGCATGAACGGGGCGCTGTCGGCGCTGTTGATGCTGCCTTCGGGGTCCTCGAATCGGTATGGGAAGACCGCCGGATCCCAGGTGACGAGACCTTCGATGGCCTTGGCATACGGGTCCAGGAGCAGCTTTGCTGGATTGCAGCGCTGGCCGTTGGCCGGAGCCCAGGGTCCGTATACGCGGTACCCATAACGCTGGCCACCCACGATGCGCGGAGCGTAGACATGCCACACGTGGCCGGTTGATTCCGGCATCGGGATCCGGGTCTCCGTGCCGTCGTCGTCGAACAGGCAGAGCTCGACGTCCTCGGCAGCCTCCGAGTAGAGCGAGAAGTTCGTGCCCGAACCGTCAAACGTGGCGCCCAGCGGGTAGGGAACGCCCGTCCGGAACCCGCTCACGTGGGGCGAGGTAGCTGTCCGGCTGGCCCCGCCGTCCTGAGCGTTATCGGCCGGGCGCGGTTGGTCGAGGTCTGTCGAGTTGTGAATGTGTCTCTCCTGGGCTTGCCGGCCGCAAGTGGTGGACGAACGGCGGCAAACCGCGGCCATGATGGGCCGGGCTGACCGTATGTGAGGTCGGCCAGTGTGTCAACCGAGCCCGCTCGCCGCGTATCATCGGCGACGATGTGCGAGCACTACGTCGCTCGGGCGGCGTCCCCGTTCCAGCTGAGTGAACTGTGGCCGTTCACCGAGCGCCTCGAGCGATTCGGGATTGCCGGCTTCGGCTGGGGAGCCGCCTGGCTGAGAAACGACGGGATTCTCGGCAGCTATCGCGACCAGCGCGCGTTCCGGGACGACCCGGGTCGTGAAGAGGTGGGACGAGTCGAGACGAGCGCCGCCCTGATTCATCTCCGGCGTCCATCGAAGCTCTCGACGCTCGGCATGCCGGATACCCAACCGTTCGACGATCCGGCGGGCCGCTACAGCTTCAGTCACAACGGGGACCTGCTGAACACCCGTCAGTTTCGACTCAGGTATCGGGAGGAGGGTCGACTGCTCGGGCGGGCGGATACCGAGGTCGGCGCGCGATGGCTCGAGGACGAGTGGCACGACGGAGAACCCGTTGCGCACCTCCTCGGCGCACTCCATGACACCTTCGGGGGGCAGGCCAACCTTGCCGTCCTGACCCGGGGCGGCGATGTCTATCACTACGCCGGCAACCGCGAGAATCCCGTCTTTGCGTTCAGGCTCGGGGAGGTCGGAATTGCCGGGACGGGCCTGCATTCAATGGATCGGTCCATCTTCCGTTTCGTGGCCCATGGCGCTACCGAGCGCCGCCTGGTACCGGCCAGAACGACCGTCTCGCTGGATCCGGAGGGTCACGCCACCTAGCGTGTGACATTCGACAGAGTCCTGCGTCTCTCATCAAACAGATCGCCGTTGCATGAGGAGAAGGACCGTGGATCAGGATCTCGGGGAAACAGCGCTCGAGTCCGGAGACCGCCCGACCGCCGAGCTGCCGACGAGGCAGATGGTCCGGCTATCGCTGTATTGGCTGGGTCTGTCGAGCATTTTCACTGGCCTGACGGCCATCCTCTCGGGACGGATCCAGTTCGCTGGCCTCGGTGAGCGCGGGTCCGAGGGAACGACACTCTTCGCCCTCAACTTCGCGGGAGCGATCATCGCGGCCCTCGTCCAGCCGACCGTCGGCTCCATCTCGGACTACACCATCAGCCGTTGGGGGCGTCGAAAGCCGTACATCTTCATCGGCTCGATCCTCGATGTCGTGTTCCTGTTCGGCATTGCGTCCTCGAACACGATCATCTCGATCGCGGCCTTCATGGTTCTTCTGCAGATCAGCGCGAACTTCGCCCAGGGCCCGTTCCAGGGCTACGTCCCCGACCTCATCCCGAAGCGCCAGGTTGGGACGGCGTCGGCCCTCGTCGGGCTGTTCCAGGTACTTGGCAACGTCGCCGGCTTCGGAATCGGTTCATGGGCCGTTGCAACTGGCGACTTCTTCGCCGGGACGATGGCGCTCGGCGCCCTCGAGCTCGTGACCATGCTGTCGGTCGTCTGGCGCGTCGCCGAGGGCCGTACCGCCCGATCCAGGAACGGCAAGTCGTGGCCGACCGTCGCTCGCGAGGCGTGGGGGACGGACATCCTCCGCGAGCGGAGCTTCCTGTGGCTCGTGGGCTCGCGCTGGTTCGTCCTGATGGGCGCGAACATGCTGATCAACTTCGCGACCTTCTATCTCGCCCAGACCTTCGTCCTGAGCCAGTCGGAGACGGGCGGTACGAACGTCTTGTTGCTGGCGGGCTCGGTCCTGGGCAACGTCGTCGCCGTCATCCCGGCGGGTCGGGTGTCCGATCGGGTCGGCCGAAAGCCGGTGATCTATGCCGCCTGTCTCGTCGGCGGGACCGGCATGGCGATCATCGCGGCGGCGCCGGCCATCGCCGTCGCAATCGCCGGGGCAGCGCTCTTCGGAGCTGGTGTCGGGATGTTCCTGGCCGTGGACTGGGCACTCATGACGGACATCATCCCGAAGGCGTCGTCGGGTCGATACATGGGCATCAGCAACGTCGCGACCGCCACCTCCGGGATCTTCGCGGTCATGACCGGGGGTCTGCTCATGGACCGGATGAACGCCCTCCTGGGCTACGGAACGGGACCCCGGATGGCCTTCGGTCTGGCGGTCGTCTATTTCTTCGTCGGAGCGCTGCTGCTGCGACCCGTCGTCGAGCCTCCGCGGGCCGAGGCCCAAACCGTGGGAGCCGCGGCCTGACCCGCACGAATTCGCTTGAATCTGTGATCCGGCCGCCATACGCGTGGCGGTAACATGGGGAAGCCGTCACCAGGCGACGCCGACCCTGACCGAGGATCAGGCAATGAGCGTCTCGTCGATGGCGCGACTGGCCGAAGGCGACATCGCCGCGCCCGACTCAACCCTGCAGAGCGCGAGCCGCCTGATCGCCAGCTACATCCACGCCGAATCGATCGCGGCCTACCTCGTCCTTCCGACGATTGCGAGATCCCTGCGACCGCGCAAATAGTCGCAGAAGACGGCCCGTGCATGACAGCAGGAGCGGCTGCGAGCCGGGTGTCGTCTAGCCGATCTTGTGGAAGGTCGTCACTACGAAATCCGCAAGCGCGTAGACGACCGTCAGGGTGATCGCGACGAGGCTCAGGAAGATCGCCACGATGGCGGCGATCCGAGCGTCGAGTCGGCGCGAGCGGTTGATCATCGTTGGATGATGGACGGGTCTACGCCGCGCCCCTATGGCGCGGAAGTCCGGGGCAGACCTGACTTCTGACAGCGATCCGGGCCGGGCCAGCCAGAGAACCTGCGGGCGACCGAGGGCGTCCTCCGTCTGGCCTCCGTGTATCCTCCGTCGAATGAGTCGGAGGGAGTCCTAGTCCTTGTCGGACGGGACAGTCATCGTCATCGGCGGCGCTGAGGACAAGATCCGCGATCGGATCATCCTCAATCGGTTCGTCGCGCTCGCTGGCGGCGAGGATGCACTCATCGTCGTCATCTCGACCGCTTCGTCGCTCGGCCACGAGGCCGGAGAACGGTACCGCCAGATCTTCACCGAACTCGGTGCCAGGACCGTCAGACCCCTCCACGCGGTGACGCGGGCACAGGCCAATGACGAAACCTTCGCGCGGGCGGTCCGCGATGCGACCGGCGTGTATCTGACCGGCGGCAACCAGCTCCGCCTGTCATCGATGATCGGCGGCACACGCCTGGCCGAAGCGATCCTCGACCGGTTCCACCAGGGCGCCGTCGTGGCGGGAACGTCGGCCGGCGCGTCTGCGCTGTCCAGCCACATGATCGCGTTCGGGGCGTCGGGCGCCACGCCCAAGCACCGAATGGCCGCCATCGCGGCGGGACTTGGCGTGCTCCCCGGCGTCATCGTGGATCAGCACTTCCAGCAGCGGAACCGGCTCGGACGTCTCCTGAGTCTCATCGCCCAGAATCCGAGCCTGCTCGGTATCGGCGTCGACGAGGACACGGCCGGCGTTGTCGGTCAGGATCGCGTCCTCGAGGTGATCGGTCGCGGCAGCATCACGATCGTGGACGGTGCGGCTGCCGAGACAGATGCCTGGGACGTCCGTGGTCATCGACCCGTGATGATCAGCGGCGTCGTGCTCCACTCGTTGCCAGCCGGCTATCAATTCGATCTCAAGCGTCGCCACCGGATTACGACGCCAGCCCTCAAGGTCCTGCCCGGCGGCGAAGCCGCTGCGTCCAGCTAGCATCACGTAGGCGTCGCCCAGCCCATTGGCGGCACACAAATCGGAGGACCGAGCATGGCCCAGGCCGCCGCGAAGACGAGCCGCGCGAAGCGTTCCCGGGTCGCGACGGTCGGCCGTCCGTCGTCCGACCTGCGGATCCTCGAGACGCGGATCCTGCGCGGGCCAAATTTCTGGTCGCGCCAGCCCGTCGTGCGGATGCTGGTCGACCTGGGCTCCCTCGAGCAGTTCCCGAGCAACACGATCCCGGGCTTCGTCGATGGGCTCGTCGCGTGGATCCCGTCCCTCGAGGACCACGCCTGCTCGCTGAACCGCCGCGGCGGCTTCCTGACGCGGCTCCGCGATGGCACCTGGGCGGGCCACGTTTCCGAACACATTGCGCTGGAACTGCAGAACCTCGCCGGGACGAACGTCCGCCACGGCAAGACCCGGGGTGCGGGCAAGACCGGCCAGTACAACGTCGTCTACGAGTTCCGCGAGGAGGCGGTCGGCGTGGAGGCGGGCAAGCTCGCCGTCCGGATCGTCAATCACCTCGTGGACCCGGCCACGGATCCTGACCTCGACTACCTGGTGGAGCTGGAACGGCTCATTCGTCTCGCCGAACGGGCCGCCTTCGGTCCGTCGACCCAGGCGATCCTCGATGAAGCCGCATCGCGCGATATCCCGTTCATCCGCCTGGACCGCCACTCGCTGGTGCAGCTTGGCCAGGGTGTTCACCAGCAGCGCATCAGGGCCACGATGACGTCGCGGACCTCCGGCATCGGCGTCGATATCGCCAGTGACAAGAACCTGACCAATCGGCTCCTTGATTCGGCAGGCTTGCCGGTCCCCAGGGCGGATGTCGTCGAGGACGTCGAGTCAGCAGTCGCGCTGGCCCGCCGGCTGGGCTTCCCGTGCGTCGTCAAGCCGCTGGACGGCAATCACGGCCGCGGTGTCCATCTCGATCTGCAGTCGGACGAGGATGTCCGCGAGGCATTCGCCGGCGCGCTCCGCGAATCGCGATCGGGCGAGGTCGTCGTCGAGACCTACATTCACGGCAACGACTATCGCTGCCTGGTCATCGGCGGACGAGTGGCGGCGATCGCCGAGCGCGTCCCCGCCTCCGTCGTCGGCGACGGCAAGCTCACGGTTCGCGAGTTGGTCGAGAAGACGAACGCCGATCCGCGCCGCGGCATCGGGCACGAGAAGGTCCTGACCAAGATCCGGATTGACGCCGCGGCCGAGGAGCTCGTTCGCAGCCAGGGATTCGAGATCGACGGCGTGCCTCCCGTCGGTACCCGGGTCAAGCTGGCCCTGACCGGCAACATGTCCACCGGCGGGACCTCCATCGACCGGACGCTCGAGGCGCATCCGGATAACGTCGAGATCGCGGAGATGGCCGCGCGGGTCGTTGGCCTCGATATCGCCGGGATAGATTTCATCTGCCCGGATATCACGGTGCCGGTCCGCGAGACGGGCGGGGCGATCGTCGAGATCAACGCGGCCCCGGGCTTCCGGATGCACACCCACCCGACCGAGGGCGAGCCCCAGTACGTGGCGAGGCCCGTCATCGACCTGCTGTTCCCGGCCGGGACACCCTCGCGGATCCCGATCATCGGTGTGACGGGGACCAACGGCAAGACGACGACCGTCCGGATGATCGCCCACATCCTCAAGCTGATGGGCCGCCGGGTCGGCATGACATCGACCGATGGCATCGTGGTCGACGGGCGGACGATCAAGCGCGGTGATATGTCCGGCCCGAAGTCGGCCCGGATGATCCTCCAGAACCCGACCGTGGACACTGCGGTCTTCGAGGTGGCCCGTGGCGGGATTCTTCGCGAGGGCCTGGGCTACGACCGGAACGACGTGGCGGTCGTGACGAACGTCTCAGCTGACCATCTCGGACTTGGCGGAATTGACACCGTTCGCCAGCTGGCCGGCGTCAAGGGCGTCGTGGTGGAGTCAGTTCCCAGATCGGGAACCGCGGTCCTCAATGCCGACGACATCAACGTCGCCAGGATGGCGCAGCGCTGCGACGGGGCCGTCATCTACTTCTCGATGGCGACGGAAAAGGGCGACCCCGGTTTCGATCGTGTCGACGGTCACGCCGGCCGGGGCGGCGCAGCGTTCGTCATCCTGCCCACGCCGGAAGGCGACCAGATCGTCCTGCGCCACGGCCCACGAACAATGCCGGTCCTGTACACGCACCTGATCCCGGCAACGTTCGGTGGGAAGGCCCGGATGAACGTTGCCAATGCCCTGGCCGCCGCGGCGGCGTCGTGGGCCGCCGGCGCCCACCTCCACGACATTCGCCAGGGCCTGCGGACCTTCACGACGTCGTTCTTCCAAGCCCCCGGTCGGCTCAACCTGGTCGAGGTCGGAGGTGTGCGCGTAATCATCGACTACTGCCACAACGTGGACGGGATGCGGTACCTGTCTGACTTCGTAAACCGGATGATGATCGACGGGGGCAGTCGCTCAGGCCAGGCGATCGGCGTGATCGGTGTGCCGGGTGACCGGCGTGACGAGGACATGCGGGAGTACGGTGCCCTCGCGGCGACGGCCTTTGACGAAATCATCATTCGCGAGGATCGCAATCTTCGCGGGCGGGCAGCCGCAGCAACGGCCGAATTCGTACAGACGGGCGTCGCAAGCGCGCAGGGCGCCGGGGGGCGCACGCGGCGGACCGAGTTGATCCTCGACGAACTTTCCGCTGTCCGCACCGCTTTGCGTCGCGCCAACCCGGGCGACCTGCTGGTGATGTGCGTCGACGACGCGATCGCTGTCTACAGGGAGACGATGGCAGCCGCGGGCGAAGGCCTCGGCACGACGGCCTTCGCGGATCCGGGAGAACTCGAGGCACCCGAGGGGTGAAGTTCCTGCCGCTCGCCCGAGGAGTTTTGCGGGTCGATTAGCGGCCGAGGTTGAGGTTGGCGCTGACGACGCGGACGATCATCCAGATCTCGGCGATTGAGATCACCACGAGCGCGATACCGATTGCCGCTTCCACCAGGCAGGTCCTCCGTCCGATCCGTCCGCCGGTCGTCCGGCGAGTGTCGACATGATGAGCGTCCGGCCTGACTCCTGTCGGGCGAATCCGCACACATCACGGACGCATCCGGTCCTCCAGGCGTGGCACCATCGCCATGAGTTCGGCGACCGTCTCAACGGACCGGAATCGGAGCTCCTCGAGGAGATCGAAGACCCCCGGTCGGTCCTCGTGGCAGAGCAGGACAACGATCCGAGCCGCATCCGGAAGAGCCCCATCGGCAGCACCCGCGCCGTTCAGTTCCGCACGCAGGGCAGCGCTCTCCGACTCGTAGATCGGGATCGCGTCGGTCCAGCCGGCTGATAACGCGCCCGCTCGCAACTCGCCAATGACGGATTCTCGTGACCGGCCGCGCAGGTAGCCGAGCGTCTCCTTGAACACGAGTCGCTGCACGCGGGCGGCGGCGATCGCGCCCATGCCGCGCAGTGTGTCATCGGGTCGATCGCCCGCCGTCCCGATGATGGCCGTAATCGGCGTGACTCTGCCGCCAGCACCCGAGGCGATTCCGTCGGCCAGATCGAGGATGGCGCCCAGTCCCGCCTCGTTGTGGGCGAAATCGATGATCGCGATCCGGTTGCCGTTGCGGAACACGTTGGTCCTGCCCGGCGACTCGTCCTGGGTCGGTCGGAAGTCGAGGAGACCCCTCCGCACTTCCTCGATCGTGGCACCGAGTGCGCGAGCGCCCGCCGCCGCGGCCAGCGCATTGGCCACGTTGTGGCGTGCGAGGCCGGCCATCGTGATCGGGATCTCATGGACCGGCACGATCGGCGTCCAGTCCTCGCCGTTCGCCTCCCCGAGCTCTCCGCGTCGGACGAGGTAGGCTCGCCCGCCGGACGCGAGGTGGCGACGGACCGGTGCCGACGCGTGGCCCCTGAGCGTGAAGAGGACGACTCTTCCGCGGACCAGGCGGGCGACGGCACGGACGAGCGGATCGTCCGCATTCAGGATGACGGAACCCGTTGGCTTCGTGATCCGACAGATCGTTGCCTTGACTTCGGCCAGTTCAGGGAGTGTGTGGATGCCCTGGAGGTCGAGATGGTCGGACGTGACGTTGGTGAGGATGCTCGCCTCATTCGACTCGTAGCCGGCGCCACGGAGGACGAGGCCTCCGCGGGCCGTCTCCAGGACCGCGACGTCGATATCCGAACGCTCGAGGATCTCCTGCGCGCCACCTGGGCCAGTCCAATCGCCCGGCTCGATCATTCGCTCGTCGACGAGAACCCCGTCGGATGTCGTCGTTCCAACGCGTCGCCCCATCCGCAGTAGGATCCGGGTGAGCAGGCGCGCGGTTGTCGATTTCCCGTTCGTGCCGGAGATCGAAACGATCGGGATCGTCCGCTGTGCGTCGCGGATCCACGCTGGCGGCGTTGCTCTGGCCCGCTGGATCCGCTCGGTCCAGGAGTCGAGGAACCGTTGCTGGGATCCCGTGAGCCGCGCGCGCCGGACCGGCGTAGCGGACCGCTCAGCCAATGCCACGGAGGCTTCGGCGATCATCCGGGCGCGCTCGGCACCGCTCCACGGCCAGGTGATGATCCAGTGACCCGGGTCCGATGAACGGTGGACGCGGATTCCGCCAACACCCTCACCGTGTTCGGAACGCAGGCGGCCGGCCCAGCCGACCAGCGTCAGGACCGGCTCGGGCCAGTCTCGTCGCGGCACCGCCGCCCCAAGCCTGATCAGATCGTGCTGGCCTGGGGTGCGTTGGCCATACCAGCTTCGGCGGCGCCCAAGGGACAGCTCGACCTTGACCACCGGCTCGAGCCGATAGACGCTGGGCCCTTCGAGCAGGCGGATCTCGATCAGTCGCACGGTCCGAGGAGGATAGCAACGCGTCATCACACGGGCGCGTCCAGCGCGACGGGCTTTACAATCTGGGCGTGGACCCCGTCACCGACCCCGCGACCGCCGTTACGCCATCCGAGTTGGAGCGGCTGGAGAAGACCGTCGCGGAAGGGCTCCCGCGGTTTCTCGACGAACTCGCCCAGCTCTGCAGCATCGACTGCGGGAGCTATTCGCCGAGTGGAGTGAACCAGGTGGCGGACTGGGTTGCGGATGCCTTCAGTGCCCTCGGCGGGAGCGTGGAACGCCGTCCTGATCCATCAGGCCGGTACGGCGACACCGTCATCGGAACGTTCTCGGGAAAGGTCGGGGCAGGGCCCCGGATCCTCCTGATCGGACACATGGATACGGTCTTTCCCGACGGGACCGTCGCGCTTCGTCCCTTCCGGGTCGACGACGGAATCGCCCGGGGGCCCGGTGTGACCGACATGAAGGGCGGGCTCCTGGCCGGCATCCACGCGCTGGAAGCGCTCCGGGTGCTCGGGGGCGGTCGCTGGGATGCGCTGCCCTTCGAGGAGATCGTGTATGTCGCCAACCCGGACGAGGAGATCGGCTCTCCCAGCTCGACGCCGCACATCCGCGAGATTGCGGCTCGCGCCGACGCCGCATTCGTACTCGAATGCGCTCGAGCGAACGGCGACTTCGTCTCGTCCCGGAAGGGCATCGCCGATCTCCGATTGACCATCCACGGACGGGCCGCTCACGCTGGGGTCGAGCCCGACAAGGGGCGGAACGCCATCGTCGCCGGTGCCCGGATGGTCGAACGGATCCAGTCGCTCAACGGGCGATGGGCCAGCGTCACCGCCAATGTCGGGGTGTTCCAGTCCGGAACCCGCCCCAATGTCATCCCGGATCTCGCCCACCTCGAGGTCGATGTCCGAGGGGTCACGCGCCAGGAGCTCGAGGAGGCGGTCGCCGCGATCCACCTGATCGCATCTGACCCCGGCGTACCGGACGTGACCGTTGATGTCGAGCAGATGGCAGGCTGGCTGCCGATGGAGAAGCTCGAGCGGTCGGGTCGGCTGGCGGATCACGCCGTCGCCACCGCGGCGCGCCTTGGCTTCACGACCGTCGATGTCGGGACCGGCGGCGCTTCCGATGCCAACACCACATCCGGGATGGGCGTGCCGTCGATCGACGGTCTCGGTCCGATCGGCGGTCGCGATCACTCGCCCGACGAATACCTGGAGGTCGATTCGATCGTTCCGCGGACGACCCTCGTGGCCGGACTCCTGCTGGCGACGGGCCGCGATCCGATGGTCGCCTCGTGGCGCACTTCGTCCCGGTCAGCGGCCACCGATACCGTCTAGGAGGTCGAGGTTGACGCGGTCCGCTTCTGAGTCGGTGGTCTAGGCAAGACCAGAGGCGCGGGCCAGCGCTGCGAGGGCAGCGGCACTCACGAGGCCGAGCAACAGGCCACGCCGGGCGACGACGATGAGTACGCACAGGCCGACGGCAAGCCACTCGACGCCGACGTGCAACGACGGGTGCCGAGCCGTATCGACCGCAACCGCGGTATTGACGATCGCCAGGGCGGCCAGCACCGCGGGACCGACGAGGCGGAGGTATTCCCGGGCGACGCCGGGTAGTCGCTGAACGCCTGGAACGAGGAGGGGGACGGCTCGCCACGGATAGGTCGCCGCCGCCATCAGGATGGCGAGCCAGATCAGCTGCGTGCTCATCCGGGCACGATCTCGTCTGACTCCACGGTGGGCGTTCGTCTCGTCACGATGAGCGCCTCGGTTGGATGCTCGTGCGGTCCACGCGGGACGGCGACTCCGAGCAGCGGACCGAGGAGCCCACCGGCGAGGATGCCGGCCGCCGGGTCCCAGGCGAGGGCCACCGCCACAGCGACCACCGCGCCCGCCAAGGCGGCGACGAGCTCCCGACGACCCATGACGAGACCGATGGCCAGGCCCGCCATGACCGCCGGAAAGATCACGTCCAGTCCGAACCGCGACGGGTCGGGGATCTGGCCCCCGATCAGCACCCCGGCGAGCGTGGACAGGTTCCACGGGATGAAGACGGTGATGATCGCCGCCCACCAGTAGCCGGGCATGTCGGCCCGCCCGATGCGCCGGAAATGGGCGATCGAAAGGGCGAACGACTCGTCGGTCAGGACGTGAGCAAGCGCCGCTCGAACGAGCCTCGGCTGGTCGGCGAAGTAGGGGGCAAGCGCCGCGCTGTAGAGCAGGTGCCTGGCATTGAGGAATGCTGTCAGCAGCACGACTCCGAGCCACGAGAACCCTCCCAGGACAAACCCGACCGCGGCGAACTGGGAGGCTCCGGCAAAGACGATGACCGACATCGAACTGGCTTCGACCGGCGAGAAACCGGCGGCCCGGGCGGCCAGTCCGTAGACCAGACCAAAGCCGGCCGTCGAGGCGATGATCCCGAGCCCATCGATGCGCAGGCGTCGCCGGGACGCGCCGACGTCCATGAAGATGGATCCGCGCTCAGCCACGACCCCGGGCACCTACCGGCCGCCTCTCACGGTGTGGGCCGCGGAACCCAGCGTTCGGAGCGCGGGATCAGCGGAGAAACGTGCGGGCGCAGGTCCCGTCGCAAACGGCGAAGACCGCGTGGAGGTCGCGGGCATAGCCGGCCGCGTGGAGCAGGCCAGGGCACGCCGCGGTCGGGCATTTCCAGACCCACCATCGCTCGTTCGCGTCGAGCGGTGTCGTCTCGGCGTCCAGGGTCGCCCCGAGGGATTCCCGCGAGCCGGCGAGGGCGGCAATCGCGGCGGCGCGCTCGGCCTCGGATTCGCTGGTGTAAGGATAGCTCTGACCGACGTTCGAGGTCACCGGGTCCTCCGGGATTGGCCTGGATTGAAGATCGAGTATCGCACAAGGGCGGATCCGCTCAGGGCTGCCGGACCGGCCAGCGGCCTGGCAGCCTCAGTCAGCATCACCGAGCACGGATGGCAGGCCCGGGCCCAGATAATGCTCGACCGTTCGAAGCTTCGCGAGCGGAACGAGCGCCACGAGGAGGAGCCCGCCCGTGGCCAGGAGCAGCCCATCCATGCCCATGGCGTCGGCCACGACGCCACCGACCAGGCTACCGGTGATCTGGCCGATCGCCAGAAAGACCGAGTAGAGCCCCATGATCGCTCCACGGTCCGTCGGGAAGCGTTCGCTCACGTCGGCGAGAAGGCCCACTGCCGCTGGTGTTGCCCCCGCGAGGACAAACAGGCCGGCCCCGAATCCGACCGCCGCGCCCGCGACGATGAGGGCAAACACCACCGAGTCGGCCGCGTTGAATGCTGCATGGTTCACGACGAGTCCGGCGGCCACGAGGCCAAGGCCACCAGCCACCCCGAACGCGATGATGGTCGTGCGCCGAAACTGGTCGAACCGGTTGCCCCACCACAGGATGCCGGCGCCGAAGACGATCGCAATGGCGATTGCCGCGATCGTGATCTGAACGGCCGAGAACCCCTGCAGCAGCCACTGGCCGGGAAACGCCGGGTTCGACTTGGAGAACTGGAAGAGCGACTGACTGAACCACAGGCCAATGGAGGCGTTGACCGCGATCCAGGTCGGAGCCAGGAGCAGGACATGGGAGTGGCTGACCAGCGCCAGGTAGCGGCTGATGGCAGGGCCGGTCGCCGCTTCCTCGGGCCTGGGCTGATCGCGGTCGGCCACACCGAAGCGGTAGATCGCGTATGAGCCCATGTAGATGACCGCGTTCAGGAGAAACGCCGTCTGGCCGAGCGTCTGGAACAGCAGCGGAGCGACGATGAAGCCCGCGCCCAACCCGGCCAGCGTGGCCCCCTCGAAGCGAGCGGATGCCCTGCCCCGGAGCGCCTCATCGCCTGCCGTGGCGAAGGCGATGAAGCCCAGGATCGGCGGAACCGAGGCAGCCGTGGAGGCCCCTTCGAGAACCCTGGTTCCGCCCAGCATGCCGATATGGCTCGTAAAGGCCGTGATGACTACGGCGACCGCGCCGAAGAGCGGGCCGAACAGCATCACCCGGTGGTGCCCAAGTCGATCCGCCAGCACGCCGAAGATCGGGGAGAGGACCAGTTCCGCCAGGAAGAATGCCGCCGCGAGCGTCCCGACGACCTTGCCATCGACGCCGCTTGCCCCGCTCTTCGCAAGGTCGGCGAGGTAGAACGCCAGCATGGCACCGGTCAGGCCGGTGCTGAATCGCAGCGTGAACGTTCCGAGCAATACGGCCCGCAGGGATCGATCCATTCGGGGAAGGGTATCCGCTCGGCAGGCCCGTCGCGTCAGCCGGCCGCTCCGCCGATTTTGGTTCCCTCCGGCCTCGATGCCCCGTATGATCGACGGCAGGACTGGTGCTCGCCAGACAGCCCGGCAACCTCGGAGGACCGCCAGTGAGCCACGTCGCCATCGTCACGGACTCGGCGTCCGATCTCGACCCTGCCCACGCCGCCGCGCTCGGGATCACCGTGGTGCCACTCGAGGTGACATTCGGCAAAGAGAGCTTCCGGGCCGGCGTTGAGCTCAGCACGGTTGAGTTCTGGGCCCGGATGACGGCGCCGGCCGCCCCATTTCCGACGACGGCGGCATCGGCGCCCGGGGATTTCCTTGCCGCGTATCAGGCCGCCTTCGATGCCGGGGCACCCTCCATCGTCTCGATTCACGTCGCGGGGACGTTGTCGGGAACGATCAAGAGCGCCGAGATCGCGAAGGGCATGCTGCCCGATCGTGAGATCCATATCGTCGACACCCTGGGCGCATCAATGTGCGAGGGGCTCCTCGCAGAACTCGCGGTCAAGATGGCTGTGGCTGGGGCGGAGGCTGCCGAGATAGCTCGGACCTGCGAAGCGCGCCGGAACGACGTGGTGATGATGGTGGCGCTCGACACGCTCGAGTACCTGAAGCGAGGCGGGCGGATCAGCGGCGCTCAGGCAGCCATCGGGACGCTCCTGTCGATGAAGCCGATCATCGAGGTCAAGGATGGCAAGGTCGAGACGCTTGACAAGGTCCGGACCAGGGGCAAGGCCCGCGAGCGCCTCATCGACCTCGTCTCGATCAGGCCCATGGAACGACTGTCTGTCCTCCACACGACCAACGCCGACGTCGAGATCTTCCGCGACGCCCTCGTGGCGCGGGTGCCCGGCGGAATTGATCCTTCCCTCGTGACCATCGACCTCGTCGGGCCGTCCGTCGGTCCCCACCTCGGCCCCGGCTGCGTCGGTGCCGTGGCGTTGTACCGGGCCGAATAGCCCCCGCAATCCGGGTTGCGGCACGGTTACAACCGGGATTCCGGACGGTGTCGAGCCCGAGCACCTGCGGCTATACTCCGGACGCATTCCGCGCGTGAGGTGTCCCGATGGTCGGGAGCCCGCGCACCGTGGGGTCGTCCGGGAGACGGCTCAGAATCGAGCCGGTAGGCGCCGGCCCGAACCGGAGGAACTCCGAGCACATGACCACCGAATCAGCCACCGTCGAGATCAATCCATGGACGGTGGCGAAGGAGCAATTCGACCTCGCCGCCGAGCGTCTCGGCCTCGATGACGGCATGAAGGCCGTCCTCCGCGAGCCGCGCCGGGAGTTGACCGTCAACTTCCCGGTTCACATGGATGACGGTTCCGTCCGCGTCTTCACCGGGTATCGCGTCCAGCACAACCTCGGCCGGGGTCCTGCCAAGGGCGGCATCCGGTATCACCAGAACGTCTCGCGTGACGAGGTCAAGGCCCTCGCCATGTGGATGACCTGGAAGTGCGCCGTCGTCGGCATCCCGTACGGCGGCGGCAAGGGCGGCGTCATCGTTGACCCCAAGAAGCTCTCGATGCGGGAGCTCGAGGCGCTCACCCGCCGCTTCTTCACCGAGATCGAGATCCTCGTCGGGCCCGAGAAGGACATCCCCGCCCCGGATGTCAATACGAACTCGCAGATCATGGCCTGGATGATGGACACCTACTCCATGCACGCCGGCTACACGGTGCCTGGCGTCGTGACCGGCAAGCCGATCAGCCTCGGCGGGTCGGAGGGTCGCAACGAGGCAACCGCTCGCGGAACCGTGTACTGCATCGTCGAGGCCGCCCGTCATCTTGGAATGGAACTCGGGAATTCCCGCGTGGCCGTCCAGGGCTTCGGTAACGCCGGATCGATTGCGGCCACCCTCATTGCCGAGGAGGGCGCGACGGTCGTCGCGGTCTCCGACTCGATCGGCGGGATCCACGCCCCGGCGGGCCTCGACGTCGCACGGGTGATCGCCTGGAAGAAGGAGCACGGAACCGTCCAGGGCTTCCCCGGCGCGGTGGATGTCTCCAGCACCGATGTCCTGACCGTCGATTGTGAAATCCTGATCCCGGCCGCACTTGAGAATCAGATCACCAAGGAAGTCGCCCCCCACGTCAAGGCCCGGCTCATCGCCGAGGCCGCCAACGGCCCGACCACGCCGGAAGCCGACAAGATCTTCTGGAAGAACTCAAAGTTCATGATCCCGGACATCCTGTGCAACGCAGGTGGTGTCACGGTCTCCTACTTCGAGTGGGTGCAGGACCTCAACCGCGACCACTGGAGCGAGCAGATCGTCAACGAGAAGCTCAAGGAGATCATGGTCAAGGCGTTCGTCTCCGTGCTGGCCATTGCGCGGCGCGAGCAGTGCGACATGCGAACGGCGGCCTATCTCCTCGCCGTCCAGCGGGTGGCGGACGTCATGCAGCTCCGCGGCTTGTACCCGTGATCTGCGCCACGAACTGAGTCAGAAAGGCCCGGGCCGGTTGGTCGGGGCCAACTGATTCACGGTCAGCCATTCGATGGTTGGGATGCCGGCGAAATCGAGTGCTACCATCGCCGACATGCTCGACCACGAAGAAAAGTTCCTGTTCAAGGAAGAGATCAGCCACCTCGCCAACGCGGTAGCCGAACCAGGCACGCTCGACAACGTCGAGGACCTGCTGACCGATGTCATCACGAGTCCGCGCTTCGATTCCGAGGTCTTCACGCTCGAGCGCAGCCTGCAGGTCATGCTCGGCGCCCGAGCCGGGACCACCCTGGTCGGCCTGCTCACCGTGGCGCCCGAGGTGTTCGATGAAGTGGCCGAGGTGCGGATCCCGCCCGAGGTCCACGAGCGCCTCGTGGCCTGGAGGGCCCGGTTCGGCCTGGCCATCGACAACGCCCTGAACTTCCTCAACAACCCGGATGGCATCCAGGGTCACAACTTCGCGACCCAGATTGCGCATGTCGAGGAGCGCCGTGTCCTGCAGGGCCGCCTGACGCTGGTCCGCTACAACAACGAGCCGCAGTTCTTCGTCGCCGACGCCGTGGTCTTCCTCAGCCTGGTCGCTGACGTTATGGATCGCCTCGGGCCATACCTTGAGTCCGAAGCCGTCGATGCGGACACGCTGTCCCGGCTTCGGGACGGCGTCCAGCTGATCGAGCGCAAGACCGCTGCTCGTTCCTGACGACCGGTGGCAGCGGTTCGGCAGGTCCATCGCCTGAGCGCCTGACCGTGCACCAGCTCTACCTCGCCGCGACCGGTCAGAACCGCGGCAAGACCACGACCTCGCTCGGTCTCCTCGATGGCTTCATCTCCCGCGGCCTCCGTGCCGGGTTCATGAAGCCGGTCGGCCAGAGGACCGTCATCGACCACGGGGAGCCCGCAGACGAGGATGCGGTCCTGATGCACGAGACCTTTGGGCTGACCGAGCCCTACAGCGTGATGAGCCCGGTTCACATCCCGCGCGGGTTCACCAAGGCCTACATCGCGGGGCAGGTCGTCGATGATCTCGGTGTCCGGGTCCTCGATGCCAGGGAGAGCTACCGGGATCACGACATCCTGCTCATCGAGGGGACCGGGCATGCCGGCGTCGGGGCCGTCATCGGCCTGTCCAATGCGGTGGTCGCCTCGATGCTCGGGGCTCCGACGGTCATCGTCAGCGAGGGTGGAATCGGGCGACCGATCGACGAGATCGTGCTGAACGCCGCCCTCTTCCGGGCGCACGGCGTCGAGGTGGCCGGGGCGATCGTCAACAAGGTCGACATCGACGCCCAGCCGGGCATCGCCAGGGTCATCGCGCGCGGCCTCGAGCCGTACGGGATTCCGCTCCTTGGCATCCTTCCACGCCGGCCGATCCTGTCCAATCCCACCCTCGAGATGGTCCTCGAGGGCGTCCACGGTGAGCTGCTCCACGAAGGCCCTGATCTGGATCGGGTCATCGAGGGCGTTGCGGTCGGGGCGATGGAGCCCCGCCACATGCTCGAGCGGGTCGGCCCCGGAACGCTGGTCATCGTGCCAGGTGATCGAGAGGACGTGATCCTGACCCTCACGACCGCGCATCAGCTGGGCCTGTCTGGCGAGCCGGATCCGGAGGACCGCGATCCACGGTCCACCCCAACCATCCTCGACGATCACGAGGGGGCTGCCATCGGTCTCGTTCTGACGGGTGGCTATCGCCCGCGCCCCGCCGTCATTGACGCGATCCGGCGGGCCGATCTCTTCGCCACCCTCGTGGCCGAGGACACCTACTCGGTCACATCCGAAATCCATGACCTGCTGGTCAAGACGCACCCCGCGGACCTGGTAAAGATCGAGTTGATCAAGGAGCTCGTCGCCGGGTACCTGGACGTGGACCGGATCCTCGAGGTCGCCACGGAAGCGCTGCGCTGATACACCCGCTTGTGGAGGCCGATGATGACACCGACCTCGACGGGGAGACCGGCGCCCGGCTATCCCGCAGATGACCGTTGAGTCTAGTGTCCGGCCCCCGTCCTCTGGCCGTGAACGGTGATTGGGATCCGGCGGCTCTGACCGGTGATCGGATACATCAGCTGACGTCGACCAGGGAGAGCGGGCACCCCTGGAGTCCGCCGAAGCAGGCTGCCCAGTGACGACCATCGGGATCGACATCGGAGATTCGTCGCCCTCTGCCAGCGCCTCCCGGTCACATGATACTTGACCAATGCGTTTAGACTCTCTGGTGCCGACCCACACCGTTAGGGCCCGCCACGAAATAAGCCCCTTCACTCCTGCGGGAGCGTGAGACGCGGCAGCAGCGAGTAGTTCCACTCCCCGTGGAACGGGTCAGCCTCGAGGTAGAGGGTCTTCATGTCGGCGTCGCTGACGCGGACGCCGGCCGGATACGAGTTCGTGTCGATGGCACTCCGGACGCGCAACCCGGTGCGGGTGGTGGTCCCCGCGATGAGGTTGACGATCGCCTCGTGGCTGATGAGCGGCTTCCCCCGCCAGTTCATGGTGATGGCGCTGAACAGGCGGTGCTCGATCTTGTTCCACTTGGAGGTCCCGGGCGGGAAGTGGCAGACCGCGATCTCGAGGCCCGTCTCGTCGGCGAGCTTTCCGAGCTCCGCCTTCCAGAGCCGCAGGCGATAGCCGTTGCTGCCCCCGGCGTCGGCCGTGATGAGCAGCCGGGTGGCCTCGGGATAGCATTCCCTGCCCATGGTCTGCCACCAGCGCCTGATCGTCTCGACCGCGAACGCCGCCGTGTCGTGGTCGGTGCCCACGCTGACCCAGGCCGCGTTCTCGGCGAGGTC
>JBBQMH010000035.1:0-21599 GCA_038328755.1 Candidatus Limnocylindrales bacterium | reverse complement strand
CAACGCCTACTGCCTGCCGCCCTGCCAGAACAAGTGCCCCAGCCGCATCGACATCCCAGGCTTCCTCAAGCAGAACGCCGAGGGCAACTTCCGCGAATCGGCCCGCATCTTCAAGCGGACGATCCCGTTTCCCTCCGTCCTCGGCCGTGTCTGTCCCGCCCCCTGCGAAGACCACTGCCGGCGCGACGAGGTGGACGAGGCGATCGCCATCCGCGACAGCCACCGCTACGCCGGCGACCAGGTCATCAAGCAGATGCTGGATGACGGCGTAGATCCGCCTCTGCCGTTCGAGATGCAGCCGAAGACCGGGCGCAAGGCCGCCGTGATCGGATCCGGCCCGGCCGGCATGGCCGCGGCCTACTACCTGCTCCTGAGCGGGCACGACGTGACCGTCTTCGAACGCGACCCCGCACCCGGCGGCATGCTCCGCTACGGCATCCCCCAGTACCGCCTGCCGAAGGTGGAGGTCCTCGAGGCCGAGTACGAATCCGTCACCCGCCTTGGCGGCAGGATCGTCTGCAACCAGGGCCTCGGGCGGGACTTCACCCTGGACGACCTCCAGTTCCAGGGCTTCGATGCGGTCATCGTCGCCATCGGCTGCTACGACACGAACACGCTCGGCGTTCCGGGCGAGGATGCTGCGGAGGTGCTCGACGGCCTCGAGTACCTGCGGACCGCGACGCTCGGCCTGCCGTACCCGGGCCACGCCGGCAAGCGCGTCGTGGTCGTCGGCGGCGGGTTCACCTCGATGGACTGCTCCCGGACCTCGATCCGCCAGGGCGCGAAGGAAGTCACCCTCGTCTATCGCCGCGACATGAAGGACATGCCGGCGGCGGGCGAGGTCCACGAGGCCATCGAGGAGGGCGTCACCGCCATCTTCCAGGCCGGCCCGACCCGGGTCATCACCGACGCGAAGGGCATCGTGACCGGCGTCGAGTTCATCCGGATGGCGCTCGGCGAACCGGATGCGTCCGGACGGCGCCGACCGCAGCCGGCACCCGGCACGGAATTCACGATCCCCTGCGACCGCGTTCTGCTGGCCATCGGCCAGGGTCCTGACCTGACGTGGATCGGACCCGGATCCACGGGCCCGACCGCGACCAAGAACAAGCGCCTCCAGGCCGATGCCGTTACCTTCGAGACGGCCCGGCGCGGCGTGTTCGCCACGGGTGACGTGCGCATCGGCGCTGCGACCGTGGTCCAGGCCGTTGCCGAGGGCCGACGGTCTGCCTACGCGGCGGACGCCTATCTCCGCGGCCACGACCTGTCCGAGATCAAGACCCGCCAGACCCTCGCCGAGCCCCAGCCCGAATTCCTGTCAATCGTGCCGTTCACCTCGGAGGCCAAGGAGCCGCGCTACCGCCTCAAGGCGCTCGAGGCCGAAGTCCGCAACAGCAGCTACGTCGAGTACGAGATCCCGTACTCGGTGGCCGAAGTGGTCGCCGAATCGACCCGCTGTCTGCAATGCACCTGCGAGGCGATCGGCTTCTGCGACCTCCGTCGCCTCGGGATCGAGTACGGCACCACGCTCCAGACGCTGGAGCCGCAGCACCACCAGGGTGCTGGCTACCGGAGCGTGACCGAGAACCGCTTCACCGGCGTCAACCACGACTACATCCGGGACGACAGCCATGCGTTCATCCTGCGCGAGCCGTCGCGCTGCATCGATTGCGGCCGCTGCGCCAACGTCTGTGCCGAGGTCGTCGGTGCCGCCTGTTACGACTTCATGCGGATCGGGTTCGACACGCTCGTGACGACGCCACTGGACATGAGCCTCAACGACACCCCGTGCGTGTCGTGCGGGCGATGTGCCGAGACCTGTCCGACGGGCGCGCTGATGCCCAAGCCCCGCGTCCTCGAGAAGTACGAAGTGGACGAGAGCCGCTGCATCCTGTGCGGGATCTGCGTCGATGCCTGCCCGTATGACGCGCTGCGGGATGGCGGCGAGTTCGAGCTGGCGCATACCAGCCGTGCCGAGCCGATGATCGACCTCATGGCCCTCGCCTCGATCGATCGCGAGACCGACGTCACCTACATCCGCCGCGAGCGTGACTGGCTCCAGCGTGCGGTCGAGGAGGGCCGCTTCGTCGATCGCGCGAAGCTCCTGCCCGTCCTCCCAGCCTCGGTCGCTTCATCCGGCGGCAATGGCACCGGAAACGGGAGCGGGAACGCGCTCCTGACCGGCGGCCACGACCACGGCGGGGCGGGCGGCACGCACGCCCACACGAAGTAGCCGACCGATGCGAGCCTGGATGAACCTGATGATCGCCGCCATCGCCGGCGCGATCATCACGACGCCTGCGCTGCTGATCTTCGTCCTGGGCGGGGGGTCCGTGGATGACGCCCTGTTCGCGGCCCTCGCAACCCTGATGCTGACGTCCGCGCTGCTGGTAGTCACGATGCGCGACATCATCCGCTGCGGACTTGCGATGATCGTGGCGTTCCTGGCCCTGGCCGGGATCTACGTCATCGTCGGCGCTCCGCTCGTGGCCGCCGCCCAGGTCATCGTCTACATCGGTGCGATCAGCGTCCTGATCCTGTTCGCCATCATGCTGACGGAGTCGAAGGATGCTCCCTCGATTCTGGTGTTCCAGACGCAGGCGGTACCCGCCGCGGTGGCCTCGATCATCCTCGCCGTCCTGGTCACGCTCGGCATCAGCGCCACGGACTGGGGCGCCGCGGCCGTCCGGTTCCGATTGGGAACCGAGGCATTGGCACAGGCCCTGTTCCGCGACTACATCCTGCCCTTCGAAGTGGTGAGCGTCCTGCTCCTCGCCGCCGTCATTGGCGGCGTCTTCATCGCCAAGCGCGAAACCGGGGATCCAGGCTGATGGGCCTGGCCAACTCGCTCGACGCCTACCTGGTCCTGTCGGGAGCCCTGTTCGCCATCGGGACGTTCGGCTTCCTGGCCCGCCGCAACGCAATCAGCATGCTGATGTCGATCGAACTGATGCTCAACGCCGTCAACCTGGCGATCGTCGCCTTCGGTTCGTTCATTCCGACCCTCAAGGCTGACGGCTCGATCATCGCCCTCATGGTCATCGCCGTGGCCGCGGCCGAAGCCACCGTCGGACTGGCGATCATCATCGCGATCTATCGGAACCGGAAGACGCCGCTGGTCGACGAGTACGACCACATGCGCCGGTGAGCATGGAGACGCTGATCCCGCTCATTGCCGCCCTGCCGATCGCGGGCTTCCTGTTCACGGCCCTGGTCGGCCGTCGGCTCGGCAAACAGGCCCATATCGTCCCCGTGGCCGCCGTCGGGATCGCCTGGGCGATCGCGATGGTCGTCGTCTTCACCGCCCTGACCGGTGGGTTCGGCGAGGAGGGTCGGTCGGTCAAGCTGTGGGACTGGATCCCGGCCGGCGGCTTCCACATCGAGGCCGCGTTCTTCGTCGACAACCTGACCGCCTGCCTGCTCATCGTCGTCACGACGATCGGCCTGCTCGTGCATGTCTACTCGATCGGCTACATGAGCCACGACCCGGGCTACTGGCGATTCTTTGCCTACCTCAACCTGTTCATGTTCTCGATGCTCCTGCTGGTCCTCGGTGACAGCTGGCTGACGGTCTTCGTGGCCTGGGAACTGGTGGGCCTGTCCAGCTACCTGCTGATCGGCTTCTGGTATCGAAAGAACTCGGCCGCATTGGCGAGCAAGAAGGCGTTCCTCGTCAACCGCGTCGGTGACGTCGGCTTCGCACTCGGGATCATGGCCATCTGGGTCAACACCGGCACGCTCAACATCCGCGAGTCGATCCAGGTCCTGACCAGCCAGCCTCTCACGGCCTTTCCGATCCCGATCGCGATCGTGGCGCTCCTGATCTTCGCCGGGGCGATGGGCAAGAGCGCCCAGTTCCCGCTCCACGTCTGGCTGCCGGACGCGATGGAGGGCCCGACCCCGGTCTCGGCCCTGATCCACGCCGCGACGATGGTCAACGCCGGCGTCTACCTCATCGCCCGAGCCAATCCGATCTTCGCGAGCGCGCCGGAAGCCATGGTGGTCGTGGCCGGGATCGGCATCTTCACGGCGATCCTCGCGGCGTCGATCGCAATGACCCAGACGGACATCAAACGGGTCCTGGCGTATTCGACGCTGTCCCAGCTCGGCTACATGTTCGCGGCGCTCGGCGTCGGTGCGTGGACGGCGGCCATCTTCCACCTGATGACCCACGGCTTCTTCAAGGGGCTTCTCTTCCTTGGCTCCGGCTCCGTGATCCACGCGGTCCACGAGGAGCAGGACATGCGCAAGATGGGGGGCCTGGCGAAGAAGATCCCGCACACCTACCGGACGATGCTGATCGGGTCGATTGCCATCGCCGGCATCCCGCCGCTGGCCGGCTTCTTCTCCAAGGACGAGATCCTGGGCGAGGCCTTCAAGCTCGGCTTCACCTGGGTCTGGGCGATCGGCGTGCTCGTGGCGGTCATGACCGCGTTCTACATGTTCCGGCTGATCGGACTGACGTTCTGGGGCGAGAGCCGCGTGGACAAGGTGGTCGAGCCGAAGATCCACGAGTCGCCGCGGGTCATGACGATCCCGCTCTGGCTGCTCGCAATCCCGTCGCTCTTCCTCGGACTGTTCCTCTCCTGGCCGGGTCCGCCGCTCGGTCCGCTCTTCGGACAGGAGGGGCCAGGGCTCCTCGCCGGGTGGCTGGAGCCCGTCTACAAGCAGGGGTTCGAGATCCTCGGCCGCCACGAAGAAGCGTTCGCGATCTTTGGCATCGACGGCGTCCTCATCCTGATCAGCGTCGCGGTCGCGGTCATCGGCATGGTTGCCGCCTGGCGGTTGTTCGGCGTCGAGATCGGCCGCCTGCGGCGGCGCGGGAACCCGGAGCAGGTCACAGCGCTGTCCGCCCGGGCGCCGTTCCTGTATCGCGCTTCCCTCAACAAGTGGTGGTTCGATGAGCTCAACCACCTGATGTTCATGGTCATCGGCGGGCGCATCGCTGCCTTCCTGTGGTGGTTCGATGCGAACATCGTCGACGGCATCGTGAACGGCATCGGCACCGTCACGCGCCTGAGCGGCGGTGGGCTGGCCCGTGTCCAGACGGGCCGGGTCCAGAACTACGCACTCGGGATCGCGATCGGGCTCATCGTGATGGTCGCGTCCTACGCCCTCATGACGGGAGGCGGGTAGCCGTGGACGGTCTGCCGATCCTGACGGTCATCACGTTCCTGCCGCTCGCCGGTGCGCTGCTCATCGCATTCCTGCCGTCGACCTACGCGCGGCCGGTCGCCCTCGGAGCTGCACTCCTCACGTGGGTCGTGTCCCTTCTGCTGGTGATCGGCTTCTCCGCCAGCCGAGGCGGGTTGTTCCAATTCACCGAGGAGGTGTCGTGGATCCCGGTCTTCGGGATCGAGTACAAGCTCGGCGTCGATGGGCTGTCGCTCCTGCTGGTGGTCCTGACCACCACGCTGTCGTGGATCAGCATCCTGGCCAGCTTCAAGCCGATCCAGACCCGGATCAAGGAATACATGATCTCGTTCCTGATCCTCGAGGTCGGCATGATCGGCGTATTCCTCGCCCTCGACACGTTCCTCTTCTACATCTTCTGGGAGATCGTCCTCGTTCCGATGTACCTGATCATCGGGATCTGGGGCGGCGCGAACCGGATCTACGCCACGATCAAGTTCGTCCTCTACACGCTCGTTGGCTCGCTGCTGATGCTGGTGGCCATCCTGGCCACCGCGTTCGCCTTCCAGGCGACCCACGGCGGCGACTGGACGGGGGCCTTCGACTACGAGGCGCTCCGGACGTTCGCGGCCAGCGGCGGGGGCTTCGATCCGACGCTCCAGCTGCTCGCCTTCGGGGCGTTCTTCCTCGCCTTTGCGATCAAGGTCCCGATGTTCCCGTTCCATACCTGGCTGCCCGACGCCCACGTCGAGGCCCCGACCGCCGGCTCCGTGATCCTGGCCGGCGTTCTCCTGAAGCTGGGTGGTTACGGGTTCATCCGCTACGGCCTGTCGCTCTACCCGGATGCGGCCCAGACCTATGCGCCGGCGATCATCATCCTGAGCCTGATCGCCATCATCTATGGGGCGATCGTGGCGCTGGTCCAGCCGGACCTCAAGAAGCTCGTGGCGTACTCGTCCGTCAGCCACATGGGCTTCGTGACGCTCGGGATCTTCATCTTCCAGCCGCAGGGCATGGACGGCGCGATCCTCCAGATGGTCAACCACGGCCTCATCACGGGCGCTCTCTTCCTCCTGGTCGGAGTGATCTATGAGCGCACCCACGACCGGACCATCGCCAGGATGGGCGGCCTGGCCGCTCGCATGCCGGTTTACGTGGCGATCTTCGGATTCTTCGTCTTCGCCTCGGCCGGGCTGCCCGGGCTGTCCGGCTTCGTCGGCGAGTTCCTCACGCTCGTCGGCTCATTCGCCTTCAACCCGCTGACCGCGGCGGTCGCCTCGTTCGTGATGATCCTCGGGGCCGCCTACCTGCTCTGGATGTTCCAGCGTGTGGCGACCGGCGAGCTGTCCTCGTTCCTGTCCGGTCTGGGTTCACACCTGACCGACATCAGCCCGACCGAGATCCTGACCCTGGCCCCGCTCATGGCGCTCGTCGTGGCCTTCGGGCTGTTCCCGGGAATTCTCCTCGACATCATCAACGGCTCGGTGGACCGGGCGCTCTCCGACGTCAACGGTGGGGCGGCGATTGCCATCGACCCGCTCGTTCTCGCGATCGGTCTCGGCGCGCTCGCTGCCGTCGTGGTCCTGCGCGTGGTGACACTCCCGATGTTCCGGGGTCGGGCCTCGGCCGAGACCTCCGCATGAGCACCGCCAAATGACATTCGAGGACCTTGTCACGATCGCCCCATTCGTCGCGGCCATCCTGGTCGCGGTCGGTGTCGTCGTGGCCGACGTCATCGTTCCCGGTCGCCGAACGATTGTCCTCGCGGTGGCGTTCGCCGGACTAGCCATCGTCACGCTGCTGACGATCACCACCGGAGCAACCGCCGCCACGGCCTTCGGCGGTTCGTATCGCGTCGACGACCTGACGACCTACCTCGACCTGATCTTCGTCGGGACCGTCGCCCTGACCCTGCTGTTTGCCCCCGACTATCTCGAAGCGCGTCGGCTGCCAATGGCCGAGTTTGCGGCGGTGCTGCTGTTCGCATTGACCGGTGCGATGCTCCTGGCGGCTTCAGCCGACCTCCTCGTCCTGTTCATCGGCCTCGAGTTGATGGTCCTGCCGGGCTACCTGCTCGCCGGCTACCACAAGTCGGACGGCTTTTCGACCGAAGGCGCGATCAAGTACTTCCTGCTGGGATCGTTCAGCTCGGCCATCTTCCTGTTCGGCCTGGCATTCGTCTGGGGCCTGACCGGCACGACGCGCATCGCCGAGGTCGCCGATCAGCTGGCCGCGATGACCGCGACGGGTGGCCTGTCCGCTGGATTGGCACTCGGGCTCGCCTTCATGTCCACCGGCGTCGCCTTCAAGATCGCGGCGGTCCCGTTCCACTACTGGACGCCGGACGCGTACCAGGGCTCGCCGACCCCGGTCACCGGGTACCTGAGCGTCGGCCCGAAGGTCGCGGCGTTCGCCCTCATCCTTCGCCTGTTCGTCGAGGCACTCGGTCCGCTCAAGCTCGACTGGCTGCCGGTCGTCGTGGTCCTGGCCCTGCTGACCATGACGGTCGGCAACCTCGTGGCCCTGACCCAGACCAACGTGAAGCGGATGCTCGGGTACAGCTCCATCGCCCACACCGGATACATCCTCGTCGGGCTGGCTGCCTATGCCGCTGGACGGATCGAAGGCCTCGAGGGACTGCTCTTCTATGTGGCTGCCTACTCCGTCATGAACCTCGGCGTCTTTGCCGTCATCGCCGCCCTCCAGAGGCGGCCGGGCGTGACCTCCAACCTGGATACATTCGCCGGAATCGTCCGGCGCGAGCCAGCCCTTGCGATCCTGATGACACTCTTCCTGCTGTCGCTCACCGGGATCCCCCCGACGGCCGGGTTCTTCGCCAAGGCCTACGTCATCCTGGCGGCTGTCCAGGCCAGCCAGGCCGGCAACGAAGTCCTCGGACTGCTCGCAGTGATCACCGTCCTCAACGCTGCGGCGGCGGCGTTCTATTACCTCCGCATCGTGGTCTACATGTTCATGCGGGACCCCGTGTCCGACGAGCCAAGCATGGCGCATGGTCGCTTGATGTGGACGGGACTGGCTATTACGGCACTGCTGACGATCGCCTTCGGGCTGATCCCCGGTCCATTGCTCGAGATCGTCCGGGCCGCGGCCCGCGCCATCGGGTAGACGTCAGCCCAGGCGCCCCAGCGCGCAGGCGCCCCGGCGCGCCGCGGTGGTCATGGCGTGACCGTCGCGCCTGGAAGGATCGCTCGAAGGTTCTCGGCCATCTGGTCCGGCCCGATCCCACCGATCGCCCCGGCCCGGATGATCCCGTCCCGATCAACCCAGAAGTGGATCGGCAGGGCGATGGCACCCCAGGCTGCCGCGGCCGTCCCGTCGACATCCAGGCCAACCGGGAACTGGGCGTTGACCAGCTTGACGAACGACGCGACGGTCCCCTCGTCCTCGCGGACGTCAATGGCCAGTACGACCAGCCCGGCATCCGCGTAGCGGGTGGCGAACCCGCCCATCAGTGGAAACTCGTCTACGCACGGCGGACAGGTCGTCTGCATGAAGTTGACCCATACCGGCCGCCCGACGAGCTTCGCGAGGTCCACCACACCGCCACCCAGCTGCGGGACGGACAGCGCCGGAGCTGGCTCTCCGATGTGGAATCGGACCGTGCCGATCGTCGCCCCGATCGTTGGCGGCGGCTCCGTGACGGCGCCTTCGCTGGCTGAAGGGGACGCCGTGGCAGTCGGTGGCGCCGTCGATGAACCGGGCGTCGGTGCCAACTCGGGCAGGAGAGCAACGGCCGCCGCCAGAATCGCCACCGCAACGACGGCGCCGGCAAACAGCCCGGTGATGACGACGGCACGTGGTTCCATCAGTCGAGCGTACCAGTACGAGCGGGTCCCGGGCGACCCCTCGGCACCGCTGCTAGCCTTCCTCCGTGGACGAACTCCTGGCTCGTGCTCGAACCCGCCTCCTGCCCGCGATCCTGTCCGCGCTCGGGGTTGCGTTGCTGGCCGCGGGGCTGTTGACGTACAGCGCCCCGGTCGAGGCGGGACCGGAGACGTCGCAGGCACCGATCATCGTGACGCTGCCGCCGACCGCGGAGCCATCGATGACCCCGGCGCCGACCGGACCAGCGGCCACGGCCTCGCCCACGGCCGAGCCAACGCCACCGGCTGATCGGGTGGCGACCCGCGTCGTCGTCAGTGCACTCAAGATCGACCTCCCCGTGATCCTGCCGCCTGATCCCAAGGCCTACCCACTGTGCGACGTGGCGATGTACATCTCGGAACTCGGACAGCCGGGTTTCGGACGGGCGACCTACCTCTACGCCCACGCCCGAACCGGCATGTTCCTGCCAATCCTGACCGCTTCCAAGGTCAAAAATGGGGCGGCGATGCTGGGCATGATCGTTGAGGTCTACACCAGCGACGACCAGGTCTATTTCTACGAGATATCGGAGGTTCGCCGCCACCAGTTGGATCTGGATGCCGCCATCGCCACGACGATGGAGCAGGTCTGGCTCCAGACCTCGGAGGGCCCGAAAGGAACTCCCGGCAAGACCCAGGTCGTGGCGCGCTTTCTCTCGTCAGGCCCCGCGGACCACGCCGCGGCGCACCCGGAACCAAAGCCGAAGGTCTGCGGCTAGATCCAGCCGATTTTCCGCAGGATCAGCGCAGCCGTTGCCGCGATCGCGATCGCGATCGCCGTCACCATCCAGAACCCGGCCGCTTCGCCACCGCTGAAGGCCAGCCCGGCCTCGCTCATCCCGAAGATCCCGGCGACAGCGCCGATCCCGGCGATGATCACGGTCACCCCCGTAAGCCGCTTCATGATCGCCGAGAGGTTGTTGTTGACCTGCGAGAGGTAGACGTCGAGCGTCGCTGTGACGAGCTCGCGGTCATTATCCAGTTCGTCGGTCAGGCGGATGACGTGGTCGTACACGTCGCGGAAGTAGAGCAGTTCCTCGGCGTCGATGAGCGCGAGGTCGCGGTTCGTGAGCTGGTTGAGCACCTCCCGGACCGGTGAGATCGCCCGCCGGATCTCGATCAAGTGTCGCTTCAGCGTGAAGATCTGGTTCAGCGTCGAACGATCCGTCCGCTCGATGACCGCGTCCTGGAGCGCGTCGATGGTGTCCTCGAGGCGGTCCGCGAACGGGAAGTAGGCGTCCACGATCGCGTCGATGAGCGCCCACAGGAGGTGGTCCGGGCCGGCCTCCATGATCGCAGCCGGACCGTTGCGAAAGTGCGATCCGTCGCGCGGGTCCCAGGCGATCGGGTGCGCGCTCAGCAGGAAGCTGGCGCCGAGTACGAGATCGATCTCGTAGGCCTGGAGGTCCGCGGCATCATCGAGGGCGAAGAGCACGATGTGGACGACGTCGTCGGTCGCTTCGAGCTTCGGCCGCTGGTTGCCCTCGACGATGTCCTCGGCGATCAGCGGGTGCAGTCCTAGCAGGCCCGCGGCGTGCTCCACCTGGGCCGGGGTCGGGTCCGTCAGGTCGATCCACAGGCAGCTCCCGGGGGCGGCCGCGCGCGTCTCGGCCAGGAGTCCGTTGGCGAGTGCGTCGAGCGCGGCGCCGTCGGTCCACTCCTCGATCTCACCCGCGTGGAGCCGCGTGACCGTGGCGCGTCCGGGCGCCGGTGCCGGAACGACGTCGCTCGTCATCCTCCGATTGCCTCCTCGCTCGCGGTAACCGGCGATGGGGCTGCGTCGTCGCCGAGCCCGACCGGGAGCATACGACGCCGCCCGAGCGCCATCGTCGGCAGGAGCGCGACCAGCGCGATGGCCGCGGCGGCGAGGAAGATACCGACGAGGATCGCCGAGGCCTCCGACGACGCCCATCGCTCGAGCGCCTGGACCACCAGCCCGTCCTTGAGCGGCCGGTCGCGGAGGGCTTGCGGAATGAACGCTTTGTATGCCTCCGGGGTCGCATAGATCTGGCGATAGAGTCGATCGATCGTGGTCGACCCAAAGGCGGTCAGGGCGGCCAGGCCGACGGCCATGCCCAGCATCCGTGCCACCGTGACGGTTGCCGAGGCGACACCGAACGCGTCGCGACCAACCGCCGCAACGGCCGCCGCGGAGCGCGGCGTGACGGTGAGGCCGAATCCCAGTCCGAACAGGGCGAGCAGGCTCGCCACCGAGGCCAGATCCGTGGTCGGAGTCCAGGAACTCATCCCCACCAGTGCCGCGACGCTCAGGCCGAGACCGACGACCGTCACGCCACGCAGGCCGGCGACCCGGAGCAGGAAGCCGGCCCCGAGCGCACCGACGGCGGTCGATCCGGCCAAGGCACCCAGCGCAACCCGCTGGGCATCGGGGCCGCCATACAGGACCCGGTCGACGAAGACGGCACCGCCGACGATCGCCGTCGCGAAGCCATAGCCGGTGAGCAGCGAGACGAGGGCAGCCGAACTGAACCCGCGGTGACGAAACAGGGACGCATCGAAGAACGCTCGTGGATGGCGGAGCCCGATCCTGGCCGAGAGGGCCATCGAGAGCAGGCCCAGGCCGGCGGCGGATCCGAGGGCGAGGGCCGGATCGATGCGGCCGCCGGCGATTTCGTCACTGCCCGCGAGCGTCGTGGCACCGAGAATCAAGCCAATCCCGATCGAGAACGCCAGGGCACCGCGCAGATCCACGGAACCGGGCTCCCGGGGCGTTTCCCAGCTCGCGGCCGCTGCCCAGGACAGGGCGAGCGCGGCGACCCCGAATGGAACGTTGACGTAGAAGACGTAACGCCACGGCGCGGCGAATGCATCGTAGACCGGCCCGCTGGCGAAGCCCAGCCCCTCCAGGGCGGCGGCCGGATGGATCCCGCCAATGATCCACGCGCCCACGAATGGACCGGCGGCCATCCCGAGGAAGGTCAGACCGCCGACGAAACCCAGCGCTTTCGGCCGATCCAGGTCACCGAACAGGTGGGAAGCGGCGGCCGTGGCGACCGGCACCAGGATCCCGCCACCGATAGCCTGGATGACCCGGGCCGCCACGAGTTCTTCGAGTGACTGAGACCGCCCGGCCAGCGCCGACCCGACCGTGAAGAGGACGAGTCCGGCGAGGAAGAGGCGCCGTGCACCCCACTGATCCGCGAGGCGCCCGGCCAGTGGCATCGTGAGGACGGTCGCAAGGAGGTAGCCATTGATGATCCAGGACGCGAGCCGAAGCTGGGTCCAGCTGGCGAGATCGGTCACGATGGACGGCAGGGCGACCGCGGTCACCATGAGCTCGAGTCCCGACAGGAAGACTCCGACGCCAAGTACACCGAGCAGCACGAGCCGGCTTCGTCCGTCCATGCGGCCGAGTGTAGAGCGCCTTGACAGCGGCGCGGGATCAACGCATATTGATATAAATCCCCGTTGATCCTTTCAGCTCCCCCGCCCCCGGAGACCACCCTGAGCCCCTCTCCCGCCCGGATCCGCTCCACGATTGCTGCGGTCGTCGACCAGCCGGATGACCTCCGCGCGGTTCGCCTGATTCACAAGGCGCTCGCTGACGTGAACCGCCTGCGCATCGTCCGGCGACTCGCCCAGGGAGAGGCCTCCGTGACGGATCTTATCGATCACGTCGGGCTGAGTCAGCCGCTGGTTTCGTGGCACCTCGGCAAGCTCCGACTGGCCGGGCTCGTGGAAACCCGTCGCGCCGGCCGCGAGACCGTGACCCGGCTCATACCGGAGGCGTGGGATCGCTTTGCGGCCTACGAGCGACGGGTCCTGGGCCTGGCGACCGCCGAGCGGCCACGGAGCGCGGTTTCTTGAGCGGCTCCATCGTCTCGGCCGGGATGCGCAGCCGAGTCCGGGCCTTGGCCGAGCCGATCGCCCGGGCCTTTGGTCGGCTGGGCCTGACCCCGAACCACCTGACCTTCATCGGCTTCGGCCTGGCGATCGTCGCCGCGGTCGCGGCGGCGCAGCAAGCCTGGCTGGCAGCCGGACTCCTGGTGGTCTTCGGTGGCGTCTTCGATCTGTTCGACGGGGCGCTCGCGCGGGCAACGAACCGGGTCAGCAAGCTCGGAGCGTTCTACGACTCGGTCTTCGACCGATGGGGCGAGGGTGTCATCTACGTTGGCCTCGTCTGGGGCACGCTCGATTTCGGGCTCTGGATGCCGGTCATGCTGTCAGCCACCGCCCTTGCATCGGCGGTCATGGTCAGCTACACGCGGGCCAAGTCGGAGAGCCTCGGTTTCACGACCGGGACCGGCATGGCCGCCGTGGGCCTCGCCCCGCGCGAGGTCCGAATTGCAATCCTGTCGATCGGCCTGATCGTCGCCGGTCTCCTGCCGGGCTTCCCGGCGGACATGGACCTGCCCGGCGCGATGGCCTATCCCCTGTCCGGGCTGGTCCTGAACGCGTCCCTTGGACTCATCACGATCCTCGCCACGATCACCACGATCCAGCGCATTCTTCACGTCCGCGCCCAGGCGCGGTCGAGCTGAGGCGCCACCCGGCCAACGCACCATCCGATCAACCACCGATCACCCCACCATCGACCACCACCCAACCAGTCCCAATGAGGAATAGGAGCAAGCAGTGAGCAGCAACAACGGCAAAAACGGCAAGGACGGCGCGACCGCCGGAACCTGGGCCGGCTCGAAGCGCAAGGACGGCAAGATCCGCGTCGCCATCGTCGGCGTCGGGAACTGCGCCAGCAGCCTCGTCCAGGGCCGCTACTACTACGAGAACGCCAAGGCCGGCGATTTCGTCCCGGGACTGATGCATGTCGAGCTCGGCGGATACCACGTCCGGGACATCGAGTTCGTAGCTGCCTTCGACATCGACAAGAACAAGGTCGGCAAGGACATCTCCGAGGCGATCTACCAGAAGCCGAACAACACGTTCGTGTTCCAGCAGGTCCCGAACATGGGTGTCACGGTCGAGCGCGGTATGACCCACGACGGCCTCGGGAAGTACCTCAGCCAGATCATCGAGAAGGCGCCTGGGCCGACGGCCGACATCGTCGGGATCCTCAAGGAGCGCGAAGTCGACGTCATGGTCTCGTACCTCCCGGTCGGGTCCGAGGAGGCGACCAAGTGGTACGTCGAGCAGGCCCTCAGGGCCGGCGTGGCCTTCGTCAACGCCATTCCGGTGTTCATCGGCCGTGAGCCGTACTGGCAGCGCCGCTTCGCCGAGGCCGGGCTTCCCGTCATTGGTGACGACATCAAGAGCCAGGTCGGCGCGACGATCAGCCACCGGGTCATGACCCGCCTGTTCATGGATCGTGGCGTTCGCCTCGATCGGACCTACCAGCTGAACTTCGGCGGCAACACCGACTTCCTGAACATGCTCGAGCGGGAGCGCCTTGAGTCCAAGAAGATCAGTAAGACGAATGCCGTCACGTCCATGCTCGACTACGAGATGGATCCGGACGACGTCCACGTCGGGCCGAGCGACCACGTGCCGTGGCTGCTCGACCGCAAGTGGTGCTACATCCGGATGGAGGGCACGACGTTCGGCGACGTGCCGCTCAACGCGGAGCTCAAGCTCGAGGTCTGGGACAGCCCGAACAGCGCCGGCGTCATCACCGACGCCATCCGCTGCCTGAAGCTCGGCCTGGACCGTGGCCTGACCGGGACGCTGGTCGCCCCGTCAAGCTACTTCATGAAGAGCCCGCCCCAGCAGATCCACGACGACATCGCGTTCAACCGCGTCGAGGCATTCATCCGCGGGGAGGACAACGAGACGCTCGTCGGGACCGAGGTTCCGACCGTCCGCAAGCTGCGCAAGATGGCCGGATCGAAGGCGAAGGTCGCCGCCGCCGCAAAGTGACGGATCGAGAGCGCCGACTGGAGGCACCACATCGACGCCTCCAGTCTGGTTCGCCCTTCTTCGAACGAGCGGTTGTCGCGGGCTACAAGGCGTTTGCCTGGTTGATCTCGCACATCCCGCCGGCGATTCCGCGTGCCGTTCTCGGCCGCGCGGCGCAGCTCTCGTACCTCCTCTGGCCGAGCAAGCGGCGCTGGTCCAATCAGAACTTCGGGCACGTGCTCGGTCTCTCGCCGAACCACCCGCGGGTTCGACTCACGGGCCTGGCGGCCTATCGGCTGTATGGCCGCTACGTGGTCGAGCTGGCCCGCCTGCCGATGCTCGCCCGCGAGCACGCCGATGAACTTGTCAGTGGTGCAAACCTGGACGCCATTCACGACATCTGGGTCGAATCAAAGGGTGGACTGATCTTCACGCTCGGCCATCTCGGCAACAACGAGGCCGTCGCGGCCGGCGTCGCATCACGCGGCTGGCCGATCAGCGTCGTCGCCGATGACTCGTCCTTTCCGGGCCTGTTCGAGGAGTTTCGTCGAACGCGGGAGCAATGGGGCGTCCACGTCATCCCGTGGCGCAACCTGCGGGAGATCTACTCGGTTCTGCGGCGGCGCGAGATGCTCGCCCTCCTGATCGACTGGGGCTATCGGCCAGACGGCATCCCGGTGCGCCTGTTCGGCGCCTGGACCACGCTCCCCGCAGGTCCCGCCACGCTGGCCGCCAAGACCGGATCCCGGATCCTGCCGGTGACGCTGCACCGCAATCCGGACGGACAGACTTTCTCCATCACCTGGGCGGACCCGATCGAGGTGGTGGGCTCTGACCCTGCCTCGCTGCAGCGGGCGACCCAGGCGATGGCCGATGCCTTCGAGGCAGCGGTGCGAGCGGCGCCGGACCAGTGGTACTCGTTCAAGCCGATCTGGCCGGCCGATCCGGCAGAGTCAGCGGTGCTCGAGGCCCGCGCCCGGGCGATGTTGAGCGGTGACCGATCCTCGATGGCCCAGGAGTCCGCGTGAACTTTGAGACCAAATCCGTGCCCGGCGCTGCACCTCCTCGGACGGGCCGGGGGACGCTGTTCCAGCGACTTCGAGCTGGCCTGCTGGCACTGGTAGCGCAGGCCCTGATTGCGATTCCGGAGGGGCCGGTCAACGCCATCGGCGAGGCCGCTGGCGAACTCTGGTATCGAATGGCGCCAGGTCGTGCCGCGCGGGCACGGCGGAATCTCCAGCGCGTGGCGAGCCACCTGGTGACACGCGGGCTCGCGAACGCGGCAACACAGGCTGCCGCCGAGGATCCGGCCGCGCTCGAACGCCTGGTCCGTCGCGCGTTCCGTCAGGCGGCGCGCTACTACCTCGATATGGTCCGCCTGCCCGGGCACAGCGCCGCTGAACTGGAGTCCCGGTTGATCATCGAGACCCCGGACACCGTGGCCGATGCCTTCGACGAACCGGGCCCCAGGGTCTTCGTCTCGATGCATTTCGGAGCGGTCGAGTATCCGGCGCTCTTCGCCGTCGCCCGGACCGGGCGCCATGTCGTCGCTCCGATGGAGACGCTGGCAGATCCCGCGCTCCAGGCATGGATCGAGCGCACTCGAGGTTCGGTCGGGGTCGACATCGTGTCGTTGCGCGATGCACGCCGGGCGCTGACCCAGGCCCTGACTGAAGGACGCGTCGTGGGCATGGTGGCGGACCGCAACGTCGCGGGCGGCGCGATCGACGTTCCGTTCTTCGGCGCGCTGGCCCCCCTCCCGATGGGGCCTGGCCTGTTCGCGATGGAGGCCGGCCTCCCGATCTGGGTGGCGGCCGTGCGGCGGGCCGGCGGCGGTCGCTACCGGGGCCAGCTCAGGCGGGTCGACATCCCGACCGAGGGACTGCGCCGGGCCAGGCTCGTTGCTGCGATGACCAGCGTCGCGCAGGCCATGGAGGAATCGATCGCCGCAGCGCCGGAGCAGTGGTGGTCGGCGCTCGCGCCCATCTGGCCGGATCTGGATCCCGAAGCAGCGACCGGGACCGGGCGCCTGGAAGGGGCCGGCCGATGACCGAGCGGCTGGGTCGTGCCGATCTTCACATCCACACGCTGGCCTCGGATGGCACGGCCGGCGTGATCGAGATCATCGAGCACGTCGAACGTTCGACTGAACTCGATGTCATCGCGATCACGGATCACGAGCGGATCGATGCGGCCCGCGCCGCACAGGTCGTCGCGCGCGACCGGGGCTTCCGGGTCGAGGTGATCGTCGGGGAGGAGATCACGACGCTTGGCGGCCACCTCCTGGCGCTCTGGATCGACGAACCGATCCGTCCGTTCCATTCGCTGCGCGCCACGATCGCGGCGATTCACGACCAGGGCGGCATCGCCATACCCGCCCATCCGCTGGTTCCGTACCCGCTGTGCGCCCAGGGGTTCGTCCTGCGTCGGCTGCTTGCGGACGACCCGCGCTACTGGCCCGATGGGATCGAGGCCTTCAATCCGACCGCGCTCGGGCGTCCCGGGCGCGAGCGAGCCGTTCGCTTCGCCGAGGAATTCGGCCTGGCCCGGATCGGCAACTCGGATGCCCATGCGCTCGAAGCGATCGGCGTCGGCCACACGACGTTTCCGGGTCGGAGCTCGGCGGACCTCCGGGCCGCCGTCGAGGCCCGAACCACGCATGAGCACGGCGCCTTCCACGGGACGACGGACCAGCTGGGCATCTTCCAGGCCCAGCTCCGCAAGTACGGGCGGGACGCGCGGGCCAATCTCGGGGGCCGAATTCGGCGCGATGGGTCCGGCCGCGACCTCGGCTATCCGAGCGATGTCGGCAGGGCAGAATCGACGGATATCCGCGCCAGTGAGGGCGAGCAATGAAGATCGGGCTTGTCACACCCTATGTCTATCCGCTCCCAGGCGGTGTGAACCAGCACGTCCGCTACCTCTACGAGAACCTTCGGCTGCGGGGCCACGACGTCCGGATCATCACCAGCTCCCACGGACTCCAGCGGGCATCTCAGGGCGACGTGATCCGGATCGGAAAGGGGTTCTCGATGCCGGCCAACGGCTCGATGGGCACGATCACGCTGTCTCCTCGTTACGTCTCCCAGGTCCGGACGGTTCTCGAGCGCGAAGACTTCGACCTGCTCCATTTCCACGAACCCTTCGTCCCATTCCTCTCGCTTATCGTCCTCGGATTGTCGACGAGCGTGAACGTGGCGACCTTCCATGCCTACGGTGGCTTCTCCCCGGCCTACGAATTCGGATCCAAGGTCATGGGCTCGTATGCGAACCGCCTCCACGGCCGGATCGCCGTCTCGGCGGCGGCCCGTCACTTCATCGACCGTTTCTTCCCGGGTGACTACAAGGTCATTCCCAACGGCGTGGACATCGCCCGATTCCGGCGTGCGGTGCCAATTGCGCGCTGGCAGGACGGGACCCGCAATATCCTCTTCGTCGGCCGGTTCGAATCCCGAAAAGGCCTCCTGGATCTCCTTCGCGCCTACCGGATCCTGCGCAAGACCGGGTGTCCGTGCCGCCTCCTCGTCATCGGCGGTGGGCCGCAGGAGCGCGAGGCACGCCGCTACGTCATGACCCGCGGGCTGAGCGGGGTCGAATTCCTCGGGCGGGTCTCTGACGAGGAGCGGGACGCTCTCTTCAAGACTGCGGACATCTACGTCTCGCCGGCGACCGGGCGCGAGTCGTTCGGGATCGTCCTGCTCGAAGCAATGGCCGCGGGGACCTCCATCGTGTGCAGCGATATCCACGGCTACAAGGGCGTGGTCCGGCGAGACCGCGACGCGCTGCTGGTGCCCCCGAAGGATGCCAAGGCACTCGCGATCGCCATCGGGCGCCTGGTCAATGACGATGAGCTGCGGGCACGGATGGCCGCCTCGGGCCTCGAGCGAGCCCAGGAGTTCTCGTGGGAGCGCGTCACTGGCAAGGTCGAGGATTACTACGGGTTCGTGATCCGCCGGCTCGCAGCGCAGGGCGCGCTGCCTCCGGGATTCAGCGCGGACGTACCGCCCGCGACCCGTCCGGTGTCAGCCTAGGGGTCGTCGTCGGCCGATTCCTCAACTCCGGCGACTCGCCAGACCCAGATGGCGTAGGCGACCATGATCACGACGCCCGTCAGCGCGATCAGGAGGATCGCCGGCTGCAGGCTGAGGAGGCTTGGTCCGGGGCCACTCCGATCCACCGTGCTGACCGGGAACTGGAACGGGTAGACGTAGGTCGGCAGGAAGCCCTGGTACGCGTTGGCCATGGCCTGGGGGAGCGGGAGCCCCGAGATGTTCGGGTACCACAGGACGAACCAGCCGGCCATCGCCACGAGCAGTCCCGCCACCAGCCGTCGAGCGTCCCGGGCGGTCGCAACGAATGCTGCGAGGGGCACGAGAGCGATCGTGACGATCAGGGCAATCGGCTCGACCGGTATGTTCGACGAGGTCACGATCGGCGAGTCGTCGAAGAAGGCGGACGCAACCACGAAGCCGACGCTGATGCCGGCGGCCGCCAGTGCGGCGTTCCGCATTCGCGTTCGGAATGGCACGCCGTCGGCGCCATCCTCGTCGGCGAGCGCCAGGAGGAGGCGGACGACGAGCAGGACACCGATCCCGACCACCACGGCGATCGCGGCCGCCCTCCCGCTGAGGAGGAAGTCAGGGATCAGCGTCGGGCAGGCCTGCGAGGTCGGGTTGACGGCATCGACCCTGACGAGGCCGCACAGTGGTCGATGGAACAACCAGAGGGTCGTCGGTGCCAGGACGGCGCCGGCGGCGGTCAGGCGCGCGAGCAGCCATGTGCGGCGCGAGGCGCCATGCCACAGCTCGGCCAGGAAGTAAGCGAGCGCGAGGAAGACGAACGGCAGGCTCGTGTAGTAGTGGTACTGGAACGCGGCTCGGTCGATCCGTGACCACGCGAGCCACTGGCAGGCGAACGCGATGATGACGAGGGCGAGCGCCGGGCTTCGCCGGATGAATGCCTGCCAGGCGGCAAAGGCGAGGGCCGGGATCGACAGCCACCATGCGACGAGGTTGCCGGCCCCGTAGATCCCGGCCGCCGTTCCGCCGGCGAAGCCCTCCTGGTAGAACCAGACGGGCTTGAAATCGAACGGCCAAGCCCACCACGGCGACGATGCCGCGTGCGGCGAACTCAGGTTGTTGTGGTAGCGGTACATCTGGCCGGTCAGATCGGCGAGAGTCTGGCCACCGTGTCCCGCAGGCCAGCCGGCCACGAGTTGGTGGTCGGCCACGAAGGCCCAGGGGACGTACGACAGGACGTACAGCGCCGCCGGGATCGCGACGAGGCAGAACAAGGTCCAGACCATCGGAAACCCGAGGAGGGCCCCGGGGCGCAGCCAGCCGTCGGCGGCGGCAGATGGCGCGGGCAGGAGTCGAGCCGGATCGTCCGGCCCTGGAGCGGCAGAGCGGGGCCCGAATCCCCAGCGGCCGACGAACCGGACGAGGGCATACAGGGCGGCGCTCACGAGCACCAGCGCGAATGCGAGTTCCTGGGCGGTGAGGGCAATCGGCCCGAGGATGATCGCCCGATCCGCGCGGCCGCCGAGTAACGCCACGCCGAAGATGACGGCGCCGAGGGCCGCCGGGCCCCGGATCAGGAGACGCTCCTCTTCGTCCGTCCAGGCGATCGGATGGAGCACGGTGGCGGCGGCCGTGGCCAGGGTCAGGCCCACCATGATGGCCATGAACAGGTAGTTGGCACCGCTCTGGCCCTCCGGGACGGACAGGGCCAGGTAGCCGAGCACCGTCGTCGCGGCGATGAGCCCGGCGACGAGGAGCGTCCGACCGAGCGCACTGCGCGCCAGGACCAGGATCCCGAGGGCGCCGATGGCGTAGGCCGCTACCCACTTCGACGCCAGGGCGAGACCGAGAGAGACACCGATCAGCGGCATCACCAGCCAGAATGCCAGCCAGTGCTTGCGCGAGGCGCCAGACCGCCAGATGGCAGCGAAGAGCGTGTAGGCGGCCACGATCCCCAGGCCGACGTAGGCGTCGTTCATGCCGATCCGGCTCTGGGCGAAGAGCAGCCCGTCGACCACGCTCAGGAAGGCGACGAGGACGGCGACCTCCCGCCGGCGGAACAGGATCCGGGCCAGGAGGTAGAGCAGCAACGCCATGGCCACGCCGGCCAGCACCCCGGGCAGGCGCCAGGCGTATGCGTGGCGGCCGACGTCGACGGCCGCGACCGCCCCACCCGGGTCGAACGCCATCAGCTGCTCGCGATCTGCCGATGGGTACTGCTGGTTCGCATCGAGCGCCAGGGCGGCGGGAGCGAACGGCAGCTGAGCGTCGGCGTAGACGGCGTTTCCATGCGGCTCGACGACGTAGACCGTCGGGGAGCCCGTCTCCGGGTTCGTACCGAGGACATGGATCATCTGCGTCGCAGCGTCGTAGCCGACCCATCCGGCCTCGGTCCCGGGGAGCTCGAACGTCGTGTCGACCGCCGGCACGCCGCTTGTGCCGGGCGCCGTCACGACGGAGACGCGGGGCCCATCCGGCGTGAGAATCGAGACGTAGAGGCGATCCTTGTCGAGGTTCGTGACGATCGCCATGCCGCCGGGCGCGCCATCCAGCGGGACTGTGGTTGCGATCGACGCGGTCGACGTGTCAAGGAAGGCGAGGCCGGCCTCGCTGGCCAGGGCGACGGCGCCGGTCCCCGCGTTGGCGAGGGCGGATACCTGGCCCACGGTGGCGCGACCCACCTCGGTCGCGGTGTCGGCGTCGAGGACCACGGCCGCCCACGTCCCTGCGTCGGTGTCGGGCGATAGGACGG
>JBBQMH010000034.1:0-22744 GCA_038328755.1 Candidatus Limnocylindrales bacterium | reverse complement strand
TGTCGAACCGGCCCCAGCTCATGTGATGCCTCCAGTTAAGGTGACCGACTGAGCCGGTCGTTCCATATCCCGCGCTAGCGTGACATGTCCGGGTGGTTCGGCGCCAGTCTCTTCAGCTCGATGGCGGTGCAGCGGTCCATCGGGTCGTCCGCCTGATCCGGCGCTAGGTGGCGCTTTCGCGCTCGTACGGCTGGCCGTCGGCGGCCGGCGGGATACTTCGTCCCACCACGCCCGCCAGGACGATGATCGTCACGATGTAGGGCAACGCGGCGAAGAACTGCTCAGGGATGGACGAAAGCAGGTGGCCCAACTGCCCCGGCGGAGGCGTCGTCCGGATGGCCGTGCCCAGGGCGCCCGAAGCAGCGAACAGCAGAGCGGCGACGAGCCCCCCTACCGGGTTCCACCGTCCGAAGATCAGCGCGGCCAGGGCGATGAAGCCTCGCCCATTGGTCATCCCGATCTGGAACCCGCTCCCGAACTCCAGCGTGAACCAGGCGCCCCCCAGGCCGGCGAAGATGCCGCCAAGGATCACGTTCCGATAGCGGAGCCGGATCACGTTGATGCCCACCGTCTCGGCCGCTTTCGGGTGCTCCCCGACGGCGCGCGTCCGGAGTCCCCACCGGGACCGGAACAGCAGGATCTGGAGAACGATCGCAAGCACGAGGACCGACATCGTGATCGGGCCCTGGTTGAGGAACATGTTGATCAGCCAGCCGACGAGCGGCAACTCCGTCAGCGCGTGGGGCGGGATGAACGCCACGAACTTGCCGGCGGTGGGCGGGGAGTTCTGGCTGAGCAGGAGGTCCAGGTAGCCAGTGAGGCCGAACGCGACGATGTTGATGATCGTCCCGCTGATGATCTGGTCCGCCCGGACGCTGATGGAGAGCCAGGCATGCACGACCGAGAGCAGGACGCCGGTCGCGATGGCCGCTGCCAGGCCCACGAGGATCGCCGTGGTCGCCCCGAAGATGGGGCTCGGTTCAGTGGCGACGGCCTGACCGACGAGCGATGCGACGAACCAGCCGGCGAACGCGCTCGCCAGCATCATGCCCTCGATACCGATATTGACGACCCCAGAGCGCTCGTTCATCACGCCGCACATCGCCCCGAGTGCGAGCGGGGCCGCGAGGGCCAGGATCAGCGCCCCGTTGATCGTCAGGGTGTTGACCAGGAACTCGACCAACTGGAAGACCAGGCCGAGAACGGGAATGTCGAACAGTGGCGCGAGCATCGCTACCCCGACGTGTTCTTCTGGCCGCCGTACGAGCGGGCCACGGTCTGAAGTTCGTCGACGCCGCCCGTGGCGCGGGTCCCGAAGAGCTTGCGGACCAGCACGTTCGCAGCCAGGAAGAACAGGATCAGGCCCTGCAGGAGGTCGATCATCTGGACCGGCACGCCAGCCTGGATCTGCATCAGGGGCGCACCCGCGCGCAACGCGCCCAGGAGCAGGCCGGAGAAGACGACGCCGACAGGATTGGCCCGAGCGAGCAGTGCGACGGTGATGGCGTCGAATCCGACGTTCGTGGAATAGGCCGCCGGCATGTAATGCTGGACGCCCAGGATCTCGATGCCACCAGCCAGCCCGCCCAGGCCGCCCCCGATCGCCATTGTCAGCATCACGAGGAACCGAGGGCGCATGCCCGCGTAGCGCGCTACATCGGGATTGGCACCGACAGTGCGGATCTCGAACCCGAGGGTGGTCCGATAGAGGAGCCACCATACGATCGGCACGGCGATGAACGGGAAGAGGATCCCCAAGTGTGCCTCGTGGCCCGTGCCCTGGTTGAACAGCAGGGGCACCGCCGCGTTGCCGACGTCTCGTGATCGAGCGAAGGACGCGCCGGGCTCACGCAGCGGTCCCGTGACCAGGTACGAAATGACCTGGATCGCGATGTAATTGAGCATGATCGTCGTGACGACTTCGTGAGCGCCGGTGAACGCCTTGAGGGCGCCGGCGATCATGCCGTAGAGCGCGCCAGCGATGACCCCCACGACGAGTGACGCCGGCAGGGCGATCCACGGTGAGGCGGTGGACAGCGCCGCTGCCACGCCCGCGGCGGCCACGGCACCGATCAGGAACTGACCCTGGCCCCCGATATTGAAGAGGCCGGCCTTGAAGCACAGGGCCACCGACAGGCCGACCAGGATGAGCGGTGTCGCGGCCACCATGGTGTCCACCAGCCCGTTTACCGAGAGCAAAGACCCCTGCACGATCGCCCAGTACGTGGCCAGGGGCAGCAGGGGGTCCAGGTGGCCAGTTACGATCGGACTCGAGAGGATCATGACCACGGCGCCGGTGACGAGCGCCAGTGTGATGGCTCCGGCCGGGAGAGCGAGGGCGGCACGGATTCGCCGGACCATCAACCGGCCTCGGTGCCGGTGGCGAGCACGGACGACGCATCAGCCCCGCGACCGCCCGTGGCCATGAGCAGGCCGACCTTCTCCCGGTCTGCCGAGGAGCCGTCGAGCACAGCGACCAGCTTGCCGCGATACATCACGCCAATCCGGTCACACAGCTCCAGGACCTCGTCCAGCTCGGCTGAGACCAGGAGGACGGCCGTTCCCGCGTCCCGCTTCGCGATGGCCTGGCGGTGGATGAACTCGACGCTGCCGACGTCCAGGCCTCGGGTCGGTTGATCGAGGACGAGGAGTTGCAGCTCGCGGTCGAACTCCCTGGCCACCACCAGCTTCTGCTGATTCCCGCCGGAAAGCGTCCCGGCCAGCGCCGTCGGTGAGGGCGTGCGGATGTCGAAGCGTTCGATCGCTTCGTTCGCCTGTACGAGACAAGCGGCCTCGTCGCGTACGACCCCACGTGCGAACGGGGGCGAGAAGTAGTCGTTGAGCACGATGTTGTCGGTCAAGGGAAAGGACAGGATGAGTCCGAATCGCTGCCGGTCTGCCGGGACGAACCCGACGCCAAGCAGGTGGAGCTCCCGCGGTCCCGCCGCGGTGATGTCGCGCCCATCGAGCGCGATCCGGCCAGCGAACGGCTTCCGGAGACCGGTGATGGCTTCCACCAGCTCGTCCTGGCCGTTGCCGGCGACCCCAGCGATCCCGAAGATCTCGCCGGCGCGCACCTCGAAGCTGACGTCCTGGACCACTTCCCGCCCGCGATCGTTCCTCACCACGAGGTTCGTGACGGCCAGGGCAACGTCGGTCGGATGGCTGGTCCCACGGTCCACGGTCAGCTGGACTTCCCGGCCGACCATGAGTTCAGCGAGGTCGTCCTCGGTTGTCTCTGACGGGAGTCGCTCCCCGACAACAGCGCCCCGACGGATGACCGTGATGCGGTCGGCGATCTCCAGTACCTCGTACAGCTTGTGGCTGATGAAAATGATGCTGTGCCCCTCATCCCGCAGGCGCCTCAGGACAGCGAAGATCTCCTTGGTCTCTTGGGGCGTCAGCACCGCCGTCGGCTCGTCGAGGACGAGGACGCGCGCTTCCCGATACAAGGCCTTCAGGATCTCGACACGCTGCTGCCACCCGACCGAGAGCCGGCCGACCTTCTCGTCCGGGTCGATCTCGAAGCCAAAACGCGCCCCGAGCTCGTGAATCCTGCGGGAGGCCTCCTTCCGGTCCAGGAAGATGGCGTTGGCCATCGTCTCGTCGCCGAGGAGGATGTTCTCTGCAACCGAGAGGACCGGTACCAGCATGAAGTGCTGGTGGACCATGCTGATCCCACGGCTGATCGCGTCGGCCGGTCCACCGATGTGGACCGGCGCACCGTCCAGCAGGATCTCCCCCTCGTCTGGTCGAGCGAGACCGTACAGGATGTTCATCAGGGTGGACTTGCCGGCGCCGTTCTCGCCGAGCAGCGCGTGGATCTCGCCGGGGCGGACCTTGAGGTCGATCCGGTCATTGGCGATGACGCCCGGATAGCGTTTGGTGATCCCTCGCATCTCGAGGGCGGGCGCGACCACGGGGGGGTCGTGCCGGAGGTTGGCGTCAGTCATCGGGGCCACGTGGGCCTCCCACGGATACGAGGAGCGGGCCGACACTCAGTGTGGCGGCCCGCTCGGGGTGTCTTGTGACGAGACGTAGGCCTCTACTTCGGGATGGTGCAGCCTCCGAACTGATTCTCGTCGCAGGCCTTGAGGGTACCGGCCTTCATTGCGGCGACAGCCGCGTCGAGCTTCGCCTGAATATCCGCGGTGATCATGCTCTGCGAGTCATGGAAGGGCGACAGGCCGACGTCGTCGGTCGAGATATCCAACTTGAGGACACCGCCCTTGTCGGTCTTGTCGCCAATCCGGGCGATGGCGTCGGAGACGTTCTTCATGAGCTTCTTCTCCGCGCTGACGACCGTGCACTTGGCGGTATCCGGGGTTGACAGGAACTGGTCGACGTCAACGCCGATGCCGTAGATATTCTTGTCGCAAGCGACCGCGAGGACGCCATTACCGGACAGGCCGGCCACCTGGAAGAGGACGTCAATGTCGGGATTGGCCGTCAGCATCTGGGTGGCGAACGCTGTGCCTGCTGCGGGATCCGCGAAGGCCGTCTTGTCGGGCGCTGGTGAGAGGTAGCCGATCTCCACCTTGACGTTCGGATCGACGGATAGCGCGCCCTGCTGGTAACCGAGGATGTAGTTCGGCACGGCCGGCACGGATGCCGTGCCGCCGACGGCGCCGATGTGATGCGACTTGCTGATCGACGCGGCCACGATGCCAGCGAGGTATCCGGGCTGTTGTTCCTTCCACTGGATGCCCTGGTAGTTCGGGGTCAGCGTCGACATATCGCCGCTGCAGTCCGCGAACGTGGGGTCGATGTCCCCGGCGGCGGTGAGGCAGGGAGCCTGGTCCACGCCGATGAACTTGATCGTCGGGTTCGCTCGAGCCGCGGCATACGTATCTGCCGTCGCCGCGAAGCCGACCGTCACGATGATGTCGAACTTCTGATCCACGAACGACTGGATGTTCTTCTGGATATCAGCGGATGCCTGACTCTGGGCCGACTTCGGTGCCGGGGATCCGGTCCTGGACGCTCCGTCCTGGGCGCCTTCCCATGAGTACTGGTTGAAGTTCTTGTCGTTGAGGGTGCCGACGTCGGTGACGAGGCCGATCTTCAATCCCGGCGCCGCGGTTGCTCCAGTCGAGCACGCCGAAAGCGCGAGCGCAAACCCAATGATCAGGGTCAACATGGTGTGCCGAGATCGCATTCGTATTCCTCCAAAGGCGTCGGGGCCTAAGCGTCCAAACCGGAGGCTCCGTGGATCGCATCTGACCGACGATTAGCCACCCAATGGCGGCCGCCTGATAGTACTCCGTATCCTGTGAGGGTCGGACCACGACGTGCTGATGCTGAGGGGGAGCCATGCTCACGCCGCCGGCCTGCCTGCGCTTTGTGGCGCTGGGCGATTCGTACACCATCGGCACCTCGGTGCCAGAGCGCGAACGCTGGCCGGACCAGCTCGTGGCGGCCCTCGATCACACCAGGGCGCGGCCGACCCTTGAGCTGGTCGCAAACCTGGCGGTCAATGGCTATACCTCTCAGGACGTGATCGAGCGGGAGCTTCCCGAACTGGTCACGCTGCGACCCGAGTTCGTGACCCTGCTGGTGGGCGTCAACGACGTGGTCCAGGGGGTCTCCCCGGAAACCTATGAGCGGAACGCGGCCGCCATCCTCGATGAACTACTGCGTCTGGTCGGCGCGAATCGGGTCATCGTGGTCACGACACCGGATTACACGGTCACGCCAGCGGGATCGGACTATGGCGATCCGACCCGGCAGGCCGCCGCGATCCGGGCAACGAACGCCGCGCTCTCGACGCTTGCTGAGGCGCGCGGCATGCGGGTCGTCGACATCCATGACCTGTCACTCCGCGCCTCGACGGATCCGTCACTGGTGGCCGCGGACGGCCTACACCCCAGCGGTCGGCAGTACGCGCTCTGGGTCGAGCGGATTCTGCCGACGATGGAGGCACTGTTGGGCAACTGAAGGAGCACGGGCGCCGGTCGAGGCACACCGGTCATTGCGCCGCGCGGGGCCGAGTCGTAGGCTGGCGACCGGACCAAGCGGGACCGGTGCGGATCTCGCCGCAGGGAGGGTGCCATGGAATCGCGTCTCGTTTCCGGTCTGGCCGGCGATCCAGTCGAGGTCGCCGAAGCCTCACTTCAGACCTTCGCACTGACCCTCGATGGCTCATTGGTCTATCCAGGGGACGAAGGCTTCGCCGAGGCGACGCGGATCTGGAATGGAATGATCAGCAAGCGTCCGGCTGTCGTGATCCGAGCCCAGAGCACCGCCGACGTCGTCCGGACCGCGAACTTTGTCCGCGCACAGGGGCTCGAACTGTCCATCCGGGGTGGGGGTCACAACATCGCCGGTCTTGCACTATCGGACGGCGGCGTGACCCTCGACCTGTCGGGCATGAAGGCCGTGACGGTCGACGTTGGAGCCAGACTGGCCCGTGTTGGGCCGGGATGCACCCTCGGCGACGTAGATCGCGCCACCCAGGAACATGGCCTGGCCGCAGCACTCGGTTTCGTATCGGCAACGGGGGCAGCTGGCCTCACTCTCGGCGGCGGCTTCGGCTATCTCACCCGCCGATTCGGCTGGACGGTCGACGACCTGGTCGAGGTTGAGATCGTCACGGCGGACGGGAACGTCCTGCGCGCCTCCCGGACCATCAACGAGGACCTCTTCTGGGCGCTGCGAGGCGGCGGCGGCAACTTCGGGGTCGTGACCGAGTTCGTCCACCGACTCCACGAGGTCGGCCCGGAAGTCACGGCCGGCCTGATCGCCTGGCCAGCGGCGGAAGCCTCGCAGGTGCTGGGCATCTTTCGGCGGATCACCGAATCGGCGCCGCGCGAGTTGACGTTGGCCGTCCTGATGCGAAACGCTCCGCCAGCTCCGTGGTTGCCGGAGTCCGCCCATGGGGCTCCGATGATTGCGGTGGTCGTCTGTCATTCCGGCACGCCGGCCCAGGCTGCAACGGACCTGGCGCCCCTCACATCTCACGCCCAGCCACTCGCGAATCTGATCCAGGGCAAGACCTACGTGGCGCAGCAGGCAATGCTCGACGCGACCCAGCCAAGCGGCATGCACTACTACTGGAAGTCCGAATTCCTCCCAGGTCTCAATGAAGCCGTCCTCGACACGTACCAGGCCCAATTCGTCGGGAGCAAGGCACCGGCCAATCAGATCGTCCTGTTCCACATTGCCGGTGCGCTCAACGAGCACGACGAAGATGACGGGGCCATCGGCAACCGGGAGGCCGCATTCGCGTGCGTCATCCAGTCAATGTGGCGCCCGGACGACTCTTCCGGCGAGGCCAATCGTGCGTGGGTTCGAAAGGCGTGGGAGGAACTGAAGCCGTTCTCCACCGGCGGCAACTACATCAACTTCCAGACGGACGATGAGTCGGACGAGCGGACCGCAGAGTCATACCGGAACAACTTCCAGCGCCTGGCGGCGGTCAAGGCGAAGTACGACCCGACCAACCTGTTCCGGGTGAATCGCAACATCCGACCGTAACGTCGAGGGACCGCGCCCACCACCGACGGCTCGCCGGTCACTCCCGGGCTACCATTGACCTCCCGTGACCATCGCTTCGAATGACTTCGTCCATCTGCACACGCACACGGAATTCAGCCTGCTCGACGGGCTCGGGCAGATCCCCGATCTCGTTGACGAGGCGAGCGATCACGGGTTCGACAGCCTGGCAATCACCGACCACGGGGCGCTCTACGGCGCCATCTCCTTCTACAAGGCGGCGCTGGCCCGGGAGATCAAGCCGATCATCGGCGTCGAGACGTACGTCGCCCGGCGGTCGATGGTCGATAAGGAAGGCAAGGCCGACGCCCAGCCGTTCCACTTGATCCTGCTGGCCACCGACTTCACGGGGTACCAGAACCTCTGCCGGCTGGTCACCGACGCGCACCTGGACGGCTACTACTACAAGCCGCGGATTGATCGAGAGCACCTCGCGAAGTACAGCGAGGGGCTGGTCGGGCTGTCGGCCTGTCTCAACGGCGAGGTGGCGCGAGCGCTCGAGGTGGACGACTGGGACCTGGCGAAGTCGCTGGCCGGTGAGTACGCGGACATCTTCGGCAAGGACCGCTTCTTCCTGGAATTGCAGGATCACGGGCTGGCCGAGCAGCGCCGCCTGAACGAGCAGCTCCTTCGCCTGGCACCCGAGGTCGGCCTGCCGCTCGTCGTCACGAACGACCTCCACTACGTGCGGCGCAAGCAGGCAGCAGCCCACGACGTGCTGCTCTGCGTAGGCACCGGCAACAACCTCGACACGCCGGGCCGGATGAAATTCGAGTCGGAGGAGTTCTACCTCAAGACGGCCGCCGAGATGGAGGCGCTCTTCCCGGGCCAGCGCGAGGCGCTCCTCAATACCAGGCGCATCGCGGAGATGTGCGACCTGACCTTGCCGCTCAACCAGCTCCGCATCCCGCACTTCCCGGTGCCCGAAGGCGAGACGGCCGAGTCGTGGTTACGCAAGGAATGCGAGCGCGGCCTTGAGCGACGGTACGGCGGCGCGACTCCCGAACTGCAGACGCGCCTCGACTACGAGCTCGGCGTCATCCTCTCCATGGGCTATGCGGGCTATTTCCTGATCGTCGCCGATTTCATCCGGCACGCGCGGGAGCAGGGCATTCAGACGACCTGTCGGGGCAGTGCTCCGGGCTCGATCGTCACCTACACGCTCGGGATCACGCCGGTGGATCCAATCGCTTACGAGCTGCCGTTCGAACGGTTCCTGAACCCGGACCGGGTGACGATGCCGGACATCGACGTGGACTTCCAGGACGACCGCCGGGACGAAGTGATCGCGTACGTTTCCCACAAGTACGGGCAGGACCATGTCGCCCAGATCATCACCTTCGGAACGATGCAGGCCAAGGCCGCGATCCGGGACGTCGGACGTGTCCTCGGTCACAGCTACGGCGAGGTGGACCGCATTGCCAAGGCCGTTCCGAATCAGCTTGGAATCAAGCTCGAGGAGGCGCTCGAGATCAGTCCGTCGCTGCGCGAGCAGGTCGAGGCGGACGAAGGCGTCCGGAAGGTCATCGACTTCGCGAAGCAGCTCGAGGGCGTCACCCGCAACGCGTCGACCCATGCCGCCGGCGTGGTCATCAGCCGCGAGCCGCTGACCGAGCTGATGCCGCTCCAGCGGGCGACCAACTCCGACGGGCTGATGACCCAGTACGAAATGCACGCCATCGAGGACCTGGGCCTGCTCAAGTTCGACTTCCTCGGCCTGTCGAACCTGACGATCCTCAAGAACGCCGTGGACACGGTGAAGGCGCACCGGGACATCGACATCGACCTCGACACGATCCCGCTCGACGACGCCCTCACCTTCGAGCTCCTGGCCTCGGGTGAGACCACGGGCATCTTCCAGCTCGAGTCGGCGGGCATGCGGCGCTACGTTCGCGAACTGCGCCCAACCTCGGTCTTCGACCTCGCGGCCATGGTCGCCCTCTACCGACCCGGGCCGATGGACAACATCCCCGCCTACATCCGCCGCAAGCACGGTCAGGAGGAGGTCACCTACCTGCACCCGCTCCTGGAGCCATTCCTGAAACGGACCTACGGGATCTTCGTCTACCAGGAAGACATCATGGCCGCGGCGATCGCGCTCGGCGGATTCACCGGCCCCGAGGCGGATACGCTGGGCTACGCGATCCGGAAGAAGAAGTCCGCCGTCCTCCGCGCCCAGAAGGAGAAGTTCGTCACCCAGGCCGCCGAGCGCGGCGTGGCACCGCAGACGATCGACGCGGTCTTCAAGGCCTTCGAGCCGTTCGAGCGGTACGGCTTCAACAAGGCCCATGCCACCTGCTACGGCCTGATCGCGTACCAGACGGCATACCTCAAGGCCAACTACACGGTCGAGTACATGACCAGCGTGCTGTCGGCGTTCCGCAGCTCCGAGGACAAGGTGGCGGCGGCGGTGGCCGAGTGCCGGCGCCTCGAGATCGAGGTCCGGCCTCCGAACGTTCACCAGAGCCACGTCGAGTTCAAGGTCGAGGGAGAGGCGATCCGGTTCGGCCTCCTCGCCGTCAAGAACGTCGGGCAGGGGGCCATCGAGTCGATCATCGCGGCTCGAACGGCCGACGGGCCGTTCAAGTCACTGACCGACTTCTGCACGCGGATCGACCTTCGACTCGCCAATCGCAAGATCCTCGAGTCACTGGCCAAGGTTGGTGCACTGAGCGAGTTCGGTCACCCTGCCCAGATCCTGGAGGGCCTCGATGACGCGATGACTGCGGCGCAGGCGACGCAGCGGGACCGGATCTCGGGCCAGACCTCGTTCTTCGATATGGGGGCGACCGACGCGACGGCTCTCGAGCGACCGCTCCCGCCGACGCCCGAGGCTCCGGGGAGGGAGCGCCTCCGCTGGGAGAAGGAGCTCCTGGGGCTGTACCTGTCCGAGCACCCGATGGGCGAGGTGGCCGACAAGGTCGGTGATTTCGTGACCGCCTACTCGAGCGACCTCAAGGACGAATCGCTCGATGGTCAGCGGCTCGTGGTGGGCGGGATCGTGGTTGGCATCCGCTCGATCATCACCCGCGCACGAGCCACCATGGCTGCGGTCACGATCGAGGATCTGCAGGGCTCGATCGAGATCATCGTCTTCCCGAAGCTCTACGAACAGACCGGTCCGATCTGGGCCGAAGGATCGATCCTCCTGGTCGCCGGGCGAGTCGACCATCGCGGCGATGACGTCTCGATCCTGGCTGACCTCGTGACGACCTGGGACGAGGCCGTGGTCAAGGGTCCCGAAGCCTTCGCCCGTGAGGTCGCGGCAGGGGACCGCGGCGCGTTCCGGCGGCGGCCAGCTGGCGGCCCGAACGGTGTACCGGTTGGCTCGCCGGCTCGAAACGGCAACGGGAACGGGAACAGCGGCTATGCAAACGGCAGCGGGCCAGGTGCCGTCGCATCGGTCGGGCGTCCAGAGTCACCAACGACTCCTGCCGGTCGGCCGGCCGCGGCCCGCCGCGCGGACATCCCGTACGTCTCGCCGCTCCGTCCCGACGCAGAGCCCGTCGCGGGTTTGCCGTCGATTGCCCCCGCGGAGCCAATTCCGACGTACGCGGTAGCTGGGCCAACGAACGGACCAGGCTCGGATCGAGACGAAGAGCCGGCCCTGCCCGACGAGGCGCGTGCGCGGGAGGCCGAGGCCGTCGTCGCCCCGACGATCCCGCTCGAGGCGCCCGGTACCAATCAGGTGATGCATGTCCGGTTCGGCGGAGCCCCGGCGGACAAGCTGGTTCGTGCGATGGAGACGTTCCGCCAACTGACCCGCGAGCGGCCCGGTGACACGCGGGTCGTGGTTCATGTTCCGGCGCCCGGTGGCTCGGCCCTGCCCATGGAGCTCAAGCAGACCGTGGCCTACGACGCGGACCTACTCGCTGAGGTCGGGCGGCGGCTCGGCGAGGGCGTGGTCCAGATCTCGCTGGGCTGACCGGGGGCTTCGGACCGGCGCCCCGCGATCGGTCAAACCTAGCTGCGCGCGAGGCGCCTCGCCGCGCGGATGGCGCTGAATTTATCGACGTACGCTTCCCGGATTGCGTTGAGTGTCGGGCGGTCGACGCCAAGCTCGTGGGCGATCTCGTTGATCGTCTGTGCCTCGGCACTGGCGATCTCGTTGTCGGCCGCCCCGACCGTGAACGCCGCGCGGAGAACGGCCTCCTTCTCCTCGTCTGTGGCAAATCCGGCGAATTCCCGAGTGACCAGGTAATCCTCGGTCCCGAACTTGGCGCGCGATTGGAGCTTGGCCATCTGGACGATCAGGATGGCCTGCGCCTGGTCCAGCCCGCCGACCTCCACAAGCGCGGACTCCATGACGCGGGTTTCCTCATCGCTGATATCAAGGTCGGCGTGGGCAGCCCGGGCGAGGATGTACGCGTAGCCGGCGAGGAACCGAGCCCGGTCGGCGGGTAGCGAATCCAGACGGGCGACGATCCGCCGCACGGTCTCGGTTTCGCCTTCGCCCGGGGACGGAGGGTCCGACTCGCCGGTCAGACTGCTGCCCGGAGCGCGAACGAGCCGATCGAGGAAGCCGCTCATGGCTGCACGATTGTTCTGCCGGACACTCTGGAGATCGGAGCGTGCGTTTCGGGTCTGGTGCGCATGTTCATACGGCCACTCTACCGAGAAGCCTGGTTGCGTGGTGTGCGACTGGTTACGGACCCCGCTGCCCCGAGCGGCGAAGATGCGACTGCCAGGCCAGACCGGTCGCGACCGATCTCCTGGCGCCAACCCCTCCATACATCCGGGGGCACACAGTGATCGGACCGACTGAGACGAACCGTGACCGCATCGTCACAGCGGGTGTCGTCCTGACGTTGCTGGGCATCGTCGGGCTGATGGTCGTCATCGTGTTCCAGGGAACCATCGGCGGGGCCGTCCCCCTGCTCGGAGGGCTGGCACTCAATGCCGCGATCGTCGGTCCGGCCCTCATCGCCCGCCGCTTTGGACCACGATTGCTGGCCAAGCTCCCTCGCTGGCTCGGCTGGTAGGGGCCGATCGGTCCCTGGCCACAGGGTGGTGCCGCCTCACGTGGTCTGGTGCCGGAGCCGGGACTTGAACCCGGATGAGGTTGCCCTCAACGGTGTTTGAGACCGTCGCGTCTGCCGATTCCGCCACTCCGGCACGGAGCGCTGCCACATCGTAGCCGGGGAACCACTCGCGGGCGAGCGGCGTCCAGCGCGAGACCGATGCTAGACTCGCCGCGCTTCAGTATCGCCGTCCGGAGGACCCCCCTGGCCGTGGAGGATCGTCGCTCGACCATGGTGTCCGACGACCCCGTCCATCGGCGCGACGGCATCCTCATCGAGCGGGCAGTCGGCGGCGACCTCGATGCCTTCAATGACCTCGTCCTGCTGTACCAGAACATGTTGTACGGGCTCGTCGTCCGGATGGTGCCGGATCGCGACCAGGCGTCGGATGCCGTCCAGGAGGCTTTCTTCTCCGCCTACCGGAATCTTTCCCGGTTTCGCGGCGGGTCCTTCAAGTCCTGGATCAGTCGGATCGCGGTCAACGCGGCCATGGATGCGCAGCGCCTGAAGAAGCGACGGCCTGCGGATCCGTACCCCGAGTACGAGGACGACAGCTGGCAGCCGCCAAGCGGCGAGGCGGACGATCCGGAGACGACGGCACTGCAGGCGGAGCGACACCGGGTCATCAATGGTGCCCTCGCCCAGATCACCACGGATCAGCGGGCGGCCATCGTCCTGTTCGATGTCGAGGGCTACGACTACGCAGAGATCGCCACGATGACCGATGTCTCGATCGGGACCGTGAAGTCACGGATCCATCGGGGCCGCCTGGCCATGCGAGACCTCCTCTTGGACCGAATGGACCTGTTCCGTGGCTGAGCGAATGCCGAGCGGATCCCTCCGTCACGAGTCGCACGACGCGGAGCTTGTCGCTCGATTCTCGGCCGGTGACGCGACGATGGCGGAGATTGACGAAGCTCAACGGTGGATCGAAACCTGCCCGGAGTGCTCGGCGCTCGCATCGGATCTGCGCGCGCTCGCGTCTGCGGTGCGGGAGACGCGGCCCCTCGCCGGAGCCGGGGCGCCTGCCGCGCCGCGCGACTTCCGCCTCACCCCGGGCGATGCAGCGCGGCTGCGGCGTCCTGGGCCGTGGCAGATCTTCGGAACCTTGCGAACCCCTGGGGCCTTGCGCGGGCTGGGTGGGGCGCTCGCTACGCTCGGGCTCGTCGGGTTGCTGGTCAGTGCGGGGCTGCCGGCGCTGCTTGGCGGGGTAGGTGGCTCGGCCGCCAGCGGATCGGCAGAGGGGCCTGACGCCACCGTGTTTGGCGCATTCGCGCCCGTCGCACCTGCCGCAACAGCGGACACGCGGCTGGAGATCAAGGCCACGGGCGACCCACAGGCTGACGCCGAGGCCGAGGCGGGGGCCACTACCGCTGGCGAACCAGCGGCTGCGTCGCGCGATGGCGCTTTGAGTTCCCAGGCAACCGTCGCGCTCGGCTCGTTCGCGGCACTCGTGCTCGGACTCGCGCTCCTGCTGGCGTCGCGCCGAGGCTCCCGCCAAGGGACCTGACGGAACCGAACCAGGCTCGGGGTCGTCCAACGAACTGACATGCGCTTCCCGTTTCGCCGCTCCGCCGCACCCACTCGCTCGCATTCGGACCACGACCGGATGCTGATTTCCGGCATCGCAGCCGGAGATTTGACGAATGGCGACGTGCTCCGCGCCAAGGTCCTCGTCGACGCGTGCGACCAGTGCCGCGGCCTCGCCACCGATCTCCGGGTCATCGCGACCGGGATCCAGCATCTGCCCGCGCGGGTCCGCCCCGAGCGGCAAGTGTTCACGATCGACCCGAAGGTGGCCGATCGCCTGCGCCGCGGTGCATTCTGGCGCCAACTGCTACGCCCATTCGCGGCCAACGGAAGCGCGCTGCGCCCGGCGGCCGGAGCCCTGATGACCCTGGGTCTTGCGGGCCTGCTGTTCGCTGCCATACCGTTCCTGCCGTTCGGGTCGGCAAGCTCGTCCCGCGATGCGACGAGTGCCGCGGCCCCGGCCGCTGCGGCGAGCGAGGGGCTGAGCGCCGCAACCGACGCCCCTGCGCTCGGCGCGACCGCACCGACCACGCCTCCGGCCGACGGGGCGGTTGATGCCGGTCATGCGTATGGCGGGATTGTTCCCGCACCCGGAGACTCGACCGTCGATGGCGACGCCGGAGTGTCCAAGCAAGCTGGTCTCGCGACCCCGGGCGCGGAAGCCGCAACGCCGATGGCCCCGGATCCGGCGAGGTGGCCGCCGCTCCCGTGGCTGAGTTCCGGATTACTCGCCATCGGTTTCGGTCTGCTCGTCCTGCGCCGGATGGCCATTCGCGTTCGCTGATCCGGCCGAGCGACGCCGCGCCGGTACACTTGGGCCACGTCCCGCATCCAGCGGACATCCCGCCGAGGCTCGCCGATGGAACGCCTGATGCTGCTCGACGGCAACGGGCTCATCTACCGCGGATATTTCGCGCTCCCGCCCCTCTCGACGTCGAAGGGCGAGCTCGTGAACGCCGTGTTCGGCTTCTGCAGCATCGTTTTGCGGGGGATCCAGGATCTCCAACCCGACTATGTCGCGGTCGCCTTCGATCTGCCCGGTCCGACCTTCCGCCATGAGCGCTTTGCCGACTACAAGGCCACGCGGACCCGCATGCCCGACGATCTCCGGGACCAGTTCCCCAAGGTCCGCGAGGTCGTCAAGGCTCTTCGGCTGCCGGTCTTCGAGCTGGCCGGCTTCGAGGCAGACGATGTCATCGGCACGCTCACGGTCGAGGCCGAACAACGCGGGCTGGACACGACGGTCGTGACCGGCGATCTCGACATGCTCCAGATCGTCAGCGACAGGGTTCGACTGATGACCACCCGCTCCGGGGTCGAGAACACGATCCTCTACGATCCGGCCCGGATCTTCGAGCGCTACGAACTTGCCCCGTCGCAGATGATCGACTACAAGGCGCTCAAGGGCGACACCACGGACAACATCCCGGGAGTGCCGGGCGTGGGCGAGAAGACCGCTGCGAAGCTCATTCGCGAGTACGGCAGCCTCGATGCCGTCTACGAACGCATCGTCGAGGTCAAGCCGGACAAGCTCCGGGACAAACTCATCGAGTACCGGGACCAGGTCATGCTCGGTCGGGAGCTGTCGACGATCATCCGGGACCTCCCCGTCAACCTGGACCTCGATGCCGCACGCCTTGGCGACTACGACCGCGACGAGGTGATCCGTCTCTTCCGCGAATACGAGTTCCGGTCCTTGCTGGATCGTTTGCCGCCACTTCGCGGCGAGTCGGCCGCCGCCGCGGTGGAGGCTGTCCGGGGAGCGAGCGCGTCGGTGCCCGCCGCTCGGGTCGGCACGGAGCGCCCGAGCGGGTGGGGGAGCGGTCGGCCCATTCGCGGGATTGCCTCGACCGGCGGGGCCGCCAATGCTGTTCCGGCCCCGCCCGGTGGACTCCAGCTGTCCCTCGACTTCGACACGGTCGGCGGGCCCGACGGGACGCGACCGCCCCGCACGACTCGCGAGCCGGAGCGGTTTGACGATCTGGCGACGGCACTCGCCGCCACGATCGAGGACGTTGGGCGGATCGAGATCCACGCCTCCGAGCAGCTCGAGGCCCTCCGCGACTGGATTGCCGCTCAGCCGATGGTCGGTGTCGCGCTGCTCCTCGACGATCCACGGCCCAGGGCCGGGAACGCACTGGCTCTCGCGCTGGCGGGCACCGATGGCCGCGTCGTCTCGGCCGAGGGTCCGGATGCGGACCTCCTCCGCCACCTGCTCGAGGCCAGCGGCGTCCCCATCGTCGGCCATGAGACCAAGCCGATGCTCGTCGCCCGGTTCGGCGAGGATGCCACGGGGCCGGCAACGGAGATCGCGTTCGACACGCAACTGGCGGCGTACCTCCTCAACGCGGCGCTCCGCGCCCAGACGATCGCCGACGTCGTTGCCGAACGGATGGACCTCGTCCTTCCGCCGGCCAAGGAATTGATCCCGGCCCACCGCGCCGGGTTGGAGGCGCTCTCCGCGCTCGCCTCCCGCGAACCGCTGGCGACGGCCCTCGAAGCCGAAGGTCTCGATCGCCTCTTCCGCGAGATGGAGCTGCCGCTGGTGCCCGTCCTGGCCCGGATGGAAGCCGTCGGAGTGGCCGTCGACCTCGATGCACTGGCAAGCCTCGATCGGGAGTTCGCGGCCGAGATCGAACGGCTGGAGCGTGCCATCTACGACGCCGTCGGTCACGAGTTCACGATCGGGTCGCCAAAACAACTTGGCGAGATCCTGTTCGGCGAGCTGCAACTCCCGAAGGGGCGCAAGACGAAGACCGGCTACTCGACCGATGCCGCGGTGCTGGAGGAGCTCGTTGACGTCCATCCGGTCATTCAGCCGGTCCTGGACTGGCGGATCTACACCAAACTTCGATCGACCTACGTGGAGGCACTGCCGGCGCTGATCGCCGATGACGGGCGCGTCCACACGACGTTCCACCAGGCCGTGGCGGCCCCCGGCCCCCAGTCGTCGTCGGATCCGAACCTCCAGAACATCCCGATCCGGACGCCACTCGGTCGGCGGATTCGGCGCGCGTTCGTGGCCGGCGCGCCGGACCTCGTCCTGGTCGCGGCCGACTACTCGCAGATCGAGCTCCGCGTCATCGCCCACGTGTCCGGAGACGAGCATTTGCGCGAGGCGTTCGCCCGCCAGGCGGACATTCACCGCGAGACAGCGGCCCGGGTGCTCCACAAGGCACCCGAGGACATCACCGCGGATGAGCGGTCGATGGCCAAGATGGTCAACTTCGGGCTGGCCTACGGGATGAGCGACTTCGGGCTCTCGAGCCGGGCGGGGATCAGTCGCCAGGAGGCGCAGGAGTTCATCAACTCGTATTTCGCCGCCTATTCGGGGATCAGCTACTACATGCTCCACATCAAGGAAACCGCTCGCCGCGACGGCTATGTCTCGACGCTGCTTGGTCGGCGGCGGCAGATCCCGGAGCTCCACGCGGCCAACGGGGCCCTCCGCGGGGCGGGGGAGCGGATGGCGATCAACATGCCGATCCAGGGGACGGCAGCCGACATCGTGAAGATCGCGATGATCCGCCTGGACCAGCGCCTCAAGGCCGATGCCTTCCGTGCGCGCCCGCTGCTCCAGGTCCATGACGAACTCCTGCTGGAGGTTCCGCGCGACGAGGTGGACCACTTGATCCCGATCCTCCGTGAGGTGATGGAGAACGCGCTGCCGCTCGACGTGCCGCTGACCGTGGACATCAAGGTCGGTGACGATTGGGAATCGATGACGCCCGTATCGCGCGTGGACGCTGTCCTCGCCGAAGCCGGCGAGGCGCCGGGATCCTGACGTGCCGGAACTCCCCGAGGTGGAGACCGTGGCTCGCGATCTCCGCGGTCTCGTTCTGAACGCCGAGATCCGTGGCGCGACCAGCCTGTGGCCTGGGACGTTGCGTACTCACGCGCCCGATGCAATCGGGCCGGCGCTGGCCGGTCGGCGGATCGAGTCCGTGGGTCGGCGTGGCAAGCAGCTGGTCCTGCGCCTATCCGGTGACGCGGTCATGACGATCCACCTGAAGATGACCGGCCAGCTCTTCGTCGTGCCCGGTGGGACGCTCCTCGATCCGTATGTCCGGCTGGTCCTGCACCTGGCCGATGGCCGCGATCTCAGGTTCCGCGACATCCGCAAGTTCGGGAAGGTCGGGCTCTATCCGATCGACCCCGGGACGGGTGAGCCGGTTCGCGAGGCGGGTGGCGCGGCGGTCTTCGCGAGCGTCGGGCCGGAACCGCTCGAGAACAGCTTCGACCTGCGGACGTTCCGGGGCCGGATCCGGACGCGTCGCGGGCGGCTCAAGCCGTTGCTGCTGGACCAGTCCTTCGTGGCCGGGATCGGCAACATCTACGCCGATGAGGCCCTCTGGGCCGCTCGTCTCCACCCGCTGCGATCTGCGGCCACCCTTCGGCCCCCCGACGAGCGCCGCCTGTACACGGAGATCCGGCGGATTCTCGCGGAGGCGGTCGAGCGGCGCGGAAGTTCTGTCGACGACTACACCGCGCCCGAGGGCGATGGCTCGATGCAGGATCACCTCCTCGTCTACCAGCGGGCCGGCGAGCCCTGTGCCCGGTGCGGGCGGCCGATTCGCCGGATCGTGGTCGGTGGTCGGGCGACGCATTTCTGTTCGTGGTGCCAGCGCCTGCCGGCAGCAGATCGCGCGAGGGCGGCGAAGGCGCTCAGGACCATGAGCCGGCCTCGCGCAGCTCGTGTCGGAGCCGGCCGAACCCGTGCCGCCGCCGCCGGCCGAACCCGTGCCGCCGCCGCAGGCCGCCGTGCCGCCGCCGCAGGCCGCCGTGCCGCCGCTCGGGCCGTGCAGGGAAACGCCTGATGTCGATCCTGCGCCTGGTCGGTGTGACTCGCGAGATCGGCACGTTCACGATCCTCGATGAGATCGGCGCGTCGCTGGCGGTCGGGGACCGCGTGGGGCTGGTCGGGCCAAATGGGGCCGGCAAGACGACGCTGCTCCGGATCGTCGCGGGACTCGATGAGCCCGATCGCGGGTCGGTCCATCGAAAGCGCGGGATGAGTCTCGGACTCCTGGGCCAGGAGGCCCACTTCGACGCAGCCTTCATGGCCGCGCCGACCGTCCGGATCGCGGTTCGGCACGGAGCGGCTCACCTCGAACGCATGGCCGAGGAGCTCGCGACGCTGGAGCGGGACGGGCTCGTCGCTGAGCCGGCGTACGCCGACCTCCAGCATCGGTTTGATGTCCTTGGTGGCTACACCCTCGACCAACGCGTGGATGCCGCGCTGTCCGGCCTCGGATTCACGGTCGACGAGGTACAGCGTCCACCGAGCGCCCTATCCGGTGGCGAGCAGACGCGTGCGGCGCTCGCCCGGCTCGTCATTGCGGATCCCGAGCTGCTACTGATGGATGAGCCGACCAATCATCTCGATCTCGGCGCGCTCGAGTGGCTCGAGGAACATCTCCGGCGACGTACCGGATCGTTGCTCATCGCTTCCCACGACCGGGCGTTTCTCGATGCCACGGTCACTCGGGTCTGGGAACTCCGGGACCGGCAGATCACCGCGTTCCGCGGGAACTACACCGCCTATCACCGCCAGCGCGAGGAGCGCGACGAGCGTGCGGTCAAGGACGCGGACACGCACGGGGAGGCGATCGCCCGCGAGAAGGAGCTGGTCCAGACCTACCGGAGTCACCGCAAGATCACCAAGATGCACGAGCACGAGGCCCGGCTCGAGCGCCTCCAGGCCGCCCACGTGCAGGCGCCAAAGGCGACCCGCAAACTTCGCCTGCCGCGGGCCGCGCTTCTGGGCGCGGGACCAAGCCGATCCGGCGAGATCGTGATCCGCGTGTCCGATCTCGCGGTCGGCTACCTGCCACCTCGTGGCACTCCTGGCAAACCGACGCGAGTGGCGATCGCTCCGTTCCTGGCCGCCCAGCGGGGCGATCGGATCGGCATCGTCGGGCCCAATGGAGCCGGGAAGACAACGCTCCTCCGGACGATTGCCGGCGAACTGCCCGCGCTCGACGGATCACTCGTGTTCGGCAACGGGGCGCAGCTCGGCTATCTCGCCCAGCTTCGGGCCGCCGGGATCCCTGGAGCCACGGTGCTCGAAGCTGTGCAGGAAGCGGCGCCCGTCACGGCCGGCGAGGCCCGCTCGTACCTCGCGCGGTTCCTCTTCCGCGGCGACGATGCGCTCAAGGAGGTGCGGCTGCTCTCGGGCGGCGAACGAAGCCGCCTCGAACTGGCCCTCCTCGGGATCACGCCCGCGAACCTCCTGCTGCTCGACGAACCAACGAACCACCTCGATGTCGGCGCGCGCGAGGCAATCGAGGCGTTCCTTCGGGACAGCTCCGCCACGATCCTCGTCGTGTCGCATGATCGACGCTTCCTCGAGACCGTCTGCGATCGACTGTGGGTCGTCGATGGCGGGCAGATCGTGGCATTCGAGGGCGGCTATCGAGCCTGGCGTGATGCCGTGTCGGGCGGCTGGACGGTGGCGGCCGCGGCCGCCCTCGAGCAGCGGCGCCTGCACGCGGCCCCCGCGACCAGTCGTGCGCGGGGCGCTGGGAAGGGCGAACAGGACCCCGTCGCCAGCCCGGAAGCCTCGCCGGCTGCGCCTCCAGCCAGCAACGGAGCCAAAGTCCCGCCGGCGACCCGCACGCCCCGTGGCCAGAGGCTGTCGAAGGACGCCTATCGACGGCAGCGAGAAACGGTCGATTCCGAACTGACCCGGCTGGGCCTGCGCAAGAACCATCTTGAACTCGCGACGGGGGACCCGTCCGTTCAGTCCAACTACGTTGAGCTGCGCCGGATCACAAGCGAATTGGCCGATGTCGAGGCCGCGCTCGCGGTCGCGGAGGATGCCTGGCTGGCACTCGAGGAGCGTGCGCCGTGACGATCAGGATCGGGTTGACCGGGCCCATCGGCTGTGGCAAGTCCACGATCGCCGGCTGGCTGCGGGAACTTGGCGCAACCGTCATCGATGCCGACGCCGAGGCGCGCGCGGTAGTCGAGCCGGGCGAACCGGCGCTCGATGCAGTCCTGGAGGCATTTGGGCCGTCGGTCCGGGCCGGTGATGGATCCCTGGACCGGGCGGCACTGGGGCGCATCGTCTTCGCCGACCCGGCCGCACTGGCGCGTCTCGAAGCCATCACCCACCCGGTCGTTCGGATCCGGATCCTCGCAGCGATGGATGCCGCCACCGCCGCGAATGCCCCAGCCGCCGTCATCGAGGCCATCAAGCTCGTCGAGGGCGGGCTTGCGTCGCTGTGCGATGAAATCTGGCTCGTGACCTGCTCGGAGGCAAGCCAGCGGACCCGGCTCACCGTTCGGGGAACGGCGCCCGACGACGCGGACAGCCGCATCGCCGCGCAGGACGGTATTCGAGCTCGCGCACGAGCCGCCGCGACCCGCGTCATCGACACGGACACGGACCTGGCAGACACCCACCTCAGGGTGATGGCGGCGTATGACCAGGCGCTGTCGTCCGAAGGCCCCGTCGAGTGAAACTCGGATACCAGAACAGGTGTTCGATATACCAGTGACGCTGCTAGAATTCGACCGTGCCTGACTTCAAGCTCGTCGCGCCGTTCGAACCGACCGGGGATCAGCCGACCGCGATCGCGCGCCTGACCAGCGGTCTCAAGAAGGGCCTCCGGCACCAGACGCTTCTTGGGGCGACCGGCACCGGCAAGACCGCGACGATCGCGTGGGCCATCGAGGCCGCCAACCGCCCGACGCTCGTCCTGGCCCACAACAAGACCCTGGCCGCCCAGCTCTACGCGGAGTTGCGCGATTTCTTCCCGGAGAACGCGGTCGAGTACTTCGTGAGCTACTTCGATTACTACCAGCCCGAGGCCTATCTTCCGCGCTCCGATACCTACATCGAGAAGGATTCGAGTCGCAACGACGAGATCGACCGCCTGCGGCACGCGGCGACCCATGCGCTGTTCGAGCGACGCGATGTCATCGTCGTCGCCTCGGTCAGCTGTATCTACGGAATCGGGGCGCCGGTGGACTACGGAGCGACCGTCCTCCGGCTTCGTGTCGGCGGGCAGTACCGGCGCGACGGGGTTCTTCGACATCTCGTCGACCTGCAGTACCAGCGCAACGACCAGGCGCTGACGCGCGCGAAGTTCCGGGTCCGGGGCGACACGCTCGAATTCCAGCCCGCATCGGAGGACCGCCTCGTCCGCGTCGAGTTCTTCGGCGACGAAGTCGAGCGGATCACGGAGCTCGATCCGCTGACCGGCGAGCTCCTGGCCGAACGCAAGGACATCAACGTCTACCCCGCCTCGCACTACGTGACGCCCAATGACAAGTTGATGGCCGCGGTCGTGGACATCGAGGCCGAGATGGAGGAACGCGTCGGGCAGCTCGAGGCCGAGGGTCGGGCACTCGAGGGGGCACGGCTCCGACAGCGGACGACCTTCGACATGGAGATGCTCCGAGAGCTGGGCTACTGCTCCGGGGTGGAGAATTACTCGCGCCACCTGTCGCGCCGGGATGCCGGGAGTCGGCCGTGGACCCTCCTCGACTATTTCCCGCCGGACTGGCTGCTCGTCGTCGACGAGTCGCATATGACGATCCCGCAGGTGGTCGGCATGTACAAGAACGATCGAACCCGCAAGGAGATCCTGGTCGACTTCGGGTTCCGGTTGCCTTCGGCGCTCGACAATCGCCCGTTGACCTTCGAGGAGTTTGAGGCGACCGTGCACCAGGCCGTTTATATGTCGGCCACG
>JBBQMH010000033.1:0-23151 GCA_038328755.1 Candidatus Limnocylindrales bacterium | reverse complement strand
GTCCCCGGGTGGGGGTCGGCCGGCCCCCCCGTGCGTTTGCGCGAAGGGGGGTCGCCCCCCCACCGCAGCAGGAGGCGCTCTCGATCGGTCCCCGACATGGCGGTGAGTCCGGCGGCCCTGTCCGCGGTCGCGAGATTCACGAGCGGGCTCTCAAGCAGGCGCAGCACGAGTCGGAGCTGCGTGACCTGGTCAGGATCAGCTGCCCTCACCAGGGCCTGAGCGGCCAGTTCGCCAACCAGGTCCGCGTCGCACGCTGGGACGAAGGTCGCGGCAAGGGTCGCGAGCGTCCGTGTTTCCGCCGCGCTGAACCGGCCCGCTTCAGTCTCCATGGCCCGGTGGCTAGCCCCGGTGCCTGGCGTCAGGCTCGGCCGGCGCCGGCGGCCACGGAAGCTGGCAGTCGCTCGAATCCCTGGGCTGGCTGGGGCTCACAGCGGATCGGGCGATCCTCGCGGTAGCCGAGGGCGTAGTCAGCCTGGATCAGCGTGTGGAGCTGGCTGGTTCCCTCGTAGATCACGGCCGCCTTCGAATTGCGCAGGTACCGCTCAACCGGGAACTCGTTCGAGTAGCCGTTCGCGCCATGGATCTGGATCGCATCGAGCGCGCTCAAGACCGCATGGTCCGTGGCGTGCCACTTGGCGAGTGACGTCTCCCGGGTGTTGCGGACTCCGTGATTCTTGAGGAATGCCGAGCGCCAGACGAGGAGCCGGCCCGCCTCGATACCGGCAAGCATCTTGGCCAGCATCTGCTTCACGAGCTGGTGGCGGCCGATCTCCTCGCCGAAGGTCTCGCGCTCATGGGCGTACTTGAGCGATGCGTCCAGGCAGGCCTGGGCGAGCCCGACGTTGCCGGCAGCGACGGTGAACCGACCCTGATCGATGGCGCTCATGGCGATGAGGAAGCCCTCACCCTCCTCGCCGATCCGGTGCTCGATCGGGACCCGGAGGTCATCCATCGTGATGAGACCGGTATTCCCGGCCCGGATCCCCAGCTTGCCGTGCAGCGTCCCGGTGGACAGGCCCTTCATCCCGCGCTCGAGCAGGAAGGCCGTCACGCCCTTGTGCTTCTTCGACCGGTCGACCGAGGCGAACACGAGGAAGTGGTCCGCCACGTCCGCCAGGCTGATCCAGATCTTGGACCCGTTGAGGACATACGAGTCCCCGTCGCGACGCGCTGTCGTCGCCAGGCTGGCGGCATCCGTGCCAACCCCTGGTTCGGTCAGACCGAAGGTCGCCAGTTTCTCTCCACGAGCCTGGGGCACGAGCCAGCGCTGGCGCTGCTCCTCGGTCGCCCACTGCTGCAAGGTCAGCGAGTTGAGCCCGACATGCACGCTCTGGACGACGCGGAAGGCCGTGTCGGCGCGCTCGAGCTCCTCGCAAATGATGGCGAAGCTGAGGTAGTCCATGCCGGAGCCGCCCCACTGCTCCCAGATCGGGGCGCCGAGGAGTCCCAGCTCACCCATGCGCGCGAAGACCTCGCGGTGGACCTCGCCCTTCTCATCCCACTCCTTGATGTGGGGCAGGATCTCGTTCTCGGCAAAATCACGGACAGTCTGCTGGACGAGGCGGTTCTCGTCGGTCAGGCGAAAGTCAATGGACACAGGAACCTCGTGGCAGGGGTGGCAACGGGCGCACGGCGAATGATGCCACCGCGGCCGATCACGGCGCCCGCCTATACTCGATCCATGCCCGATGACAGCCCGATCACCGACCTCGCCGCGCTCGCCAACGGCCACCTGACGCCCGTCCTCGGGCGCTATTTCGAGCGCTCCTGGAGCCACGGCGTCGGGCATCGCCTGTTCGATACGAGCGGCAAGTCGTACCTCGACTTCGCCAACGGCATCGCCGTTACAGCCCTCGGGCACGCGCATCCCGCGGTCACGGCCGCGATCCATGCCCAGGTTGATCGCCTGATCGGGCCGACGAGCGCCATCGGCTACTCCGAGCCGGTCGTCCGGTTCGTGGATCGGCTCGCGGCAACACTGCCGGATCCGATCGACTCGATCTTCCTGCTGAATTCGGGGTCAGAGGTCATCGATGGCGCCATGAAACTGGCCCGGCGAGTCACCGGACGCCCCGCGATCATCGCCTTCCAGGGTGCTTTTCACGGACGTACCTACGGAGCCACCTCACTGACCAGCTCGTCGCCCAACTACCGGCGCGGCTACGACCCGATGGTGCCCTCGGTCTACTTCGCCCCGTACCCATCCGCCTGGCGAGAGTTCGATGGCGACGAGGCACGGGCCAGCGAGGTATCGCTCGGTCGGCTCCGAGCCATGCTCACGAGTGTCGCCCCGGCCAGCAGCGTCGCGGCGATCTTCATCGAGCCGGTCCTCGGAGAGGGCGGATACGTTCCCGCCCCGGCCGCGTTCCTTCAGGGGCTGCGTGCCCTGTGCGATGAGCACGGCATCCTGCTGGTCGCGGACGAGGTCCAGGCTGGGTACGGGCGGACTGGGCGAATGTGGGCCTTCGAACACGCCGGGATCGTGCCGGACGTCGTGTGCATCGCCAAGGCCATCGCCAACGGGCTACCGCTCTCGGCAATGGCGACATCGCGCGACCTCCAGGAGCGATGGGGACGCGGTGCCCACGGCTCAACCTATGGTGGGAATCCCGTCGCCTGCGCAGCCGCCATCGCGGTCCTCGAGACGATCGAGAGTGAAGGCCTCGTCGCCAACGCTGCGGCCCGCGGCGCGGAACTGACGGCCGGCCTGAATCGGCTCAAGGCCGAGGACGTGCGAATTGGGGACGTGCGGGGACCCGGACTCATGGTCGGGGTGGAGTTCGTCAGGGATCGAGCGACCAAGGTCGCTGACGGAGCGCTGGCAGACCGGCTGATCGCGAAGTCGGCTGACCTCGGACTGCTCGTCCTGTCCTGCGGCCTGGAGCACCAGGTCATTCGCTGGATCCCGCCAATTGATGCGGGTTCAGCGGAAATCGCCGAGGGCCTGGAGCTCTTCGGTGAGGCCCTCCGGACGACCTGAACCGGCCGCATCCGGGGCCGGCGGGCTGGTGCCCACCGTTCGTGATCAGCGGTTCTGGTGCAGGAAGCGCATGACGTCCTGGAGCCGGAAACGCCGGTCGCCCCGCTTGCAGACCCGATAGAACGGGAGCTCGCCGCGATCGCCGAGACGCTTCACCGTGTTGACGTGGAGATGCAGCATGTCCGCCACTTCGGTGGCGGTGAGCATCGGCCCGAGTTCGTTGACAGCCATTGAGGCCATAACCGTGGTCGCCTTTCGACTAGTGCACTGTCGGCCACCCCCAGGCACGTCCGGATGGGACAGGTGCGGTCCGGCTTGTTGCGGATAGGAATGTAGTGTTCCGAGGCGCTCTGCGGAAGCCGTACTTCGGTTCCAGACCGGGGCAGTACCCATGGGCCAGGGCCGAGCACGGCGCTCGTGCCGGACGGCTCCTCACCGCCGCGAGTTCGGCTCGGATAGCATCGCGGGATGCCCGACCCGCGACCATCTCCGGCCGACGTTGCCCTCGATGCGGCGCTCGGCGCCGGGATGCGAGAGGCTCCGCGGCCGTCGTACCGCAACTTGCTCAGAGTGCCGTTCCTCGGCCGTGCCCTCCTCGGCATGCAGGTCGTCCGGGTCGGCCAGTCGATGGTCGGCGTCGCCCTGGTCCTGTTCACGCTGACCCACTACGGGTCGCCGGCCATCGCTGGCCTCGTCACCTTTGCCAGCCTCATGCCGGGCCTCCTGATCAGCCCGATCGGCGGCGCGCTGCTGGATCGACACGGCCGGACCAGGTTGATCCGGCTCGACCTCCTGATCGCGGTGGCAACGCTTGCGCTGATCTCCGCCCTGGCGTTCACGGACCGGCTGCCTGTCTGGCTCCTGGTCCTGATCGCCGCGATCTCGTCGCTGACCGGCCCGCTTGGCGCGACCGGCATGCGGACGCTCTTCCCGCTGATGGTCCCGCCGAACCTGTGGGAGCGGGTGAACGCCGTCGACTCGAACGGCTATGTCGTCGCCTCGATCATCGGGCCTCCGCTGGCGGCCGTGATGGTCGGCACGCTGGGCGGACCGGCCGCGCTGATGGTCATCGCGGTGCTGCTGGCGGTCTCGGTCGTCATTCTTGCGCCGGTCCCCGAACCGGCAAATACCACCTCCACGAGCGGCCGGCTGCTCACGGACGCCTGGCAGGGGCTCCAGTACACCTGGCGGAACCGGACGCTGCGGGCGATCGGTCTATCGATCACCACGCTCAACATCGGCTTCGGGATGGTCTCGATCGTGGTGCCGCTGCTGGTCCTCGAGCGGCTCCACCTCGGGGAAACGGCCGTAGGACTCGTGTTTGCGGTTCAGGGCATAACTGGCGTCGGTGCAGGGCTGCTGGCGGGCCGGATGGACATGCGGGGCCGTGAGGCGCGGCTGTTTGCTGCCCCGATGATCGGCCTGGTGCCAGCGCTGGCATTGCTGCTGATCCCGGGTGTTGGGCCGATCGTGCTGGCGATGGCGATCATGGGGCTGCTCAACGGCCCGATGGATGTGGCCATGTTCACGATCCGGCAGCGACGGACCGATCCGGCCTGGATGGGCCGCGCGTTCGCCATCTCGATGGCCTTCAACTTCGCGGGCTGGCCGATCGGGGCGGCGATTGCCGGTGTCCTGGCGACCTTCTCGATCGAGCTGGCGATCGGCGTCGGGATCGTGGCCGCGGCGGCGGGTGCTGTCATGGCCTGGACGCTGGTCCCGCGAGATGCGGGCGGATCGGAACGCTAGCGGGGCGAAGAGCCCGACATGCTGGCGTCCCCGGCAGGATTTGAACCTGCGACCTTCCGCTTAGAAGGCGGTTGCTCTGTCCACTGAGCTACGGGGACGTTGAGCCCAGTCTACGCACGGCGCCGCGAATCTGACGACCTCCAGCGTCCTGGAGACATCGCGATTGGGCTCGCGTCACGACCCTCGTCCGCCATTCGACCTATTGACAACCCCGGGTGGGCGACCGGTATGGTCACCGGCCCGAACGGTGCACCGGTATGTGCCGACGGGCGACGGGAGCCCAGACCGCCAATGGCAGTAACCTCATCCGCTCGAGGCGCGGCGCCGGATCAGCTCGAGTTCGAGCTCGCCACGGCGTTGCCGCGGATCTCGATTGAACCGGAATGGAAGGCGCAGCAGCGCCTATGGGGCCACTCATTTCACCCGATGTGCTCGTACCTGGCGAGCTTCCCGGCTGCCCTGTCCCACGCCTTCATCGCTCGCTACTCCCGACCCGGGGACGTGGTGCTTGATCCGTTCGCCGGCCGCGGCACCGTTCCGCTCCAGGCCAGCGCGGAGGGACGGATCGGAGTCGGCAACGACCTGAATCCGTTCGCCCATCTCCTGACGGCCGCAAAGGTGGAGCCGGCAACGCCAGCCGAGGCCAGGACGCGGCTCGCCCGGCTGACGCTCGCCTGGCCCGGCGCGGCCGACCACTGGCTCTCGCTGGCCGACGCAATCCAGGCCGATCCTGGGCATGGCGGCACGGAACCTGTCCCCGCCGAGGTGGCGGTAGCCTTCCATCGGACGACCTTTGGTCAGCTGCTGTACGTCCGAGACGCGCTGGATCTGGAGGATCGGGTTGATCGCTTCCTCGCCGCAGCGATCACCGGGATCCTGCACGGCAAGAGTGCCTCGTACCTGTCGGAGCTGATGCCCAATACCTTCAGCATGGCTCCGCGGTACGTCCGCGAGTACGCGGCCCGGACCGACTTTCAAGCCGCGGAGCGCGACGTCTTCGCCGGTCTGGGCAAGAAGCTCAACCGCCTCTTCCGGGCTCCGCCCCCCTCGGCGGCAGGGCTCGCACTCCTTGGCGACGCCCGGGACGCCGGTGCCAGGTCGGCCGCCGCACTTCGTGCCCAAGGGCTGCCGGATCGGGCCCGCCTGGTCGTCACCTCGCCCCCGTATCTGCGAGTCGTCAAGTACGGCTACTACAACTGGCTCCGAACCTGGTTCCTCGGGTTCGATGCGCAGGCCATCGACCGGGCCCTCGACGATGCCCACCATCGCGCGCCCTACACGCTCTTCCTGCGCGAAGTGCTCCACGGCCTGCGCCGGGCCCTGACCGACGATGCCGTGGTCGTTCTGGTCATTGGCGACGTGGCGACGGATCGTGGTCGGACCATCAGCAACGGAACGGAGCTGGCCGAACACATCTGGGCTGAAGCCGCTGCCCCAGAGGGATATCGTCTGGCGGGCGTCGCGCTCGACGCGGTCCTGCCGAACCGGAAGATGACCAAGCTGTGGGGCGCCGAGGCGGGCCGTGCAACGCAACTCGACCGCATCCTGGTCCTCGGAGCAACCGAACTCGGCCGGCGCCGCGCACTCAGCGCCGCTGCGACGCCCGTCGACTGGACCTGGCCGCCGCGCCTCCGCGCGCTCTAGACCCACGACCGCGCGCCTCCTCGGCTCTCGCAGGCTGTGGACCCGCGGCCGCGCCGCTCCCGAGCCTGCCGCTCGCTAGAATGCGGACATGCAGCAGATGTACCACCCATCGGACCTGGCCTCGATGGACCCGCTCGTCCTCATGAAGAACCTGGACCACGTCCGCATGACGAGCCGCCGGCTCAGCTACATCCTCCAGCAGCAGGTGCATCTCTACACGCCCGAGGCCAACCAGCTGCGCGAGCAGATCGATCGCTACGTCGAGGCTGAGCGCCAGATCGAGGGCGAAATGTCGCGGCGGCGCATCCGCGCCTGAGGCTCAGGCTTCCGCGATTGCCTTTGCGCGGGCCCTGCCGCGATCCCGATCGACGATCTCCGTGACCAGTGCCGCCAGCGATGGCATCTCGTGAAGCGAGAACCCGATGCCGTGCGCCGCCAGATCGTCCGGGCCCCAGCCCTTGAACAAGCCCCGACCGGCCACGCCGCACATCTCGTCGTACAGCTCGGGCCAGCCCACCTTTCGACGCTGATAGCAGAACCGGACGAATTCGACCGCCTCGTCGGACGGCGCTTCCTCAGGCGCGGGGCGCGAAACCATCGATACCTGACCTCCGAAATCAGTAGGCGCTACAAGGCGGGCGCGAGGCACGGCGAAGTGAACCGTGGCTCGCAGCCGGCTGGACTGGGTGGTCAACTGACCCCCCTCCCGAGGGCGCCTGCCGACTCGCTCATGGTACGTCCGGAGGCCCCTTTTCGGTAAGGGGCTTCTCCACCTTTTCGTCCACCAAGTTATCCACACGCCCTTCCGGGGCTTAGCGAAATGGTCACGAAACCCGGCGAGAGACTCCCAGCCCAGGCCGATTCCCGAGCTGCCAGCGATGGTCCGGACCGAGCTCCAGGCCCTCGAACGGATCGTCGGCCAGAAGAAGACAGCCATCCAGATCGGCCCACTCGACGAGGGACGCGCAGGCCGCCGAGGCGGCGATCACCACCGACGTCTCCTCCATGCACCCGAGAAACCGTCGGAAGCCGAGGTCCCGCGCTCGGGCGAGCATGCGGGCAGCCGGCCCCGGTCCCCCGACCTTGGCGAGCTTGACGTTGACCCCGGCAACGACTCCGACCAGGTTCTCGAGATCCTCGTCGGTCACGCATGACTCATCGGCCACGATCGGCAATTCCGAGATCTGCTGCAACTCGGCCATCCAGTCGAGTCGGCCGGCCGGAAACGGCTGTTCGATCAGCTCGACTCCGAGGCCGACCAGCTCCGGGAGCAGCGTTCGGGCGACGCCGGGCGTCCAGGCCGTGTTTGCATCGATACGAATGGGACCGTCGTAGACGTCGCGAACGGCTCGGAGGGTCGCGACGTCGACCGGTCCTCCGCACTTGATCTTGAGAGCCGGGAAGGCCGATGCCCGTAGGGCCCGTTCCGCCACGATCGCCGGCTCGTCGAGCCCGAGCGTGAAGTCGGTCGGCGGGATATCCGGCGAAAGGCCGAGGAGGTCCCAGACCGGGCGGCCAGTGACCTTGCCGACCAGATCATGGAGCGCCGAATCGATCGCGCACTTTGCGGCACCGTTCCAGCGAAGGGCGTCGCGCATGGCGTCCCCGGCGGCGTGAAGCCCATCCGCCGAGGGAGTCGGCTCCCCCACCGCCTCGATGAGCAGCGGGTACACCGCCGCCATCGTCGCCGGCGTCTCGCCGTAGTACCGACTCGGGTAGCCCTCTCCGATCCCGACGACTCCCGGGTACCGATCGTCCCGAAGCTCGACGGCCACGGTCGTGACGGTCGTGCCCTCGCCGTGCTCCGCGCGGGCGATGCGGAACGGATCGCGCAGATGGAGCTGCAGCGTCTCGTGGCTGAGCTGAAGGGTCACGCCGGAACTCGAGCGTCGTTCTCCTGGACCCAGGGCAGCATTCCGACCGCATCGCGGATGGCCGACCACAGCTCATCGGCGCCAAATCGGACGGGATCGGCTGCGGGCAGACCCGTCTCGCGCGCGATCTCGTCGATCATCCCCCGCGCGTCCACCGGGTCCGGGTAGAGCGAGGTGTTGAGTGCCACGGCGACGACCTTCGACGGCGCCACCAGGCCCGCGACGGTCTCGTGGAGGTGGATGAAGTCGGTCAGCTTCGCGATCGGAAACGAAACATCGGGCAGGTGATCGAAGTCGTGGATCGCCAGACCCGGCTTGTGGACCATGACCATCGCGTGCGGCGTCGAACCGTGGATAAGGCTCAGGGTCACCGACGAATAGGCCGGGTGATCCAGTGAGCCCTGGCCTTCCACGATCACCCAGTCTCCGCGGTCCTCAGCCTCGCCGATCATCCACTCGACCGTGCCCTGGGCGAAGTCGCTGATGACCCGGTCGACGGCCACGCCCCAGCCGTCGATCATCATCCCGGTCTGGCCGGTCGGCACGAAGACGGCCCGATCGCCGGCGAGCAACGCGGACTTGCGCAGTTCGAGGGCGACCGACATCTTGCCGATGGCGCAGTCCGTACCGACCGTCAGGATGACCCGCGAGCCGGGCCGGTGCCGTCGCCCCACGGCGGTCTCGTGACGCTCAGGCGGACGTCGATAGTCGACGATCCGGGAACCCGACGCCGCGGCCTCGGCGGAGAACTCGGCATCGTCAGCGAGGAATGAGTGGAGGCCGGAGTGGACCTCGAGCCCGGCCCGGAGCGCCGCCACGATGATGGTCCGCCAGTCTTCTGGAAGACGGCCCCCGGTCGGGGCAATACCGATCAGCAGGGTATCGGGCGGGTCGGGCATCGCCATCGCATCGGTGAGCGTCGCGAGCACCGGGAGGTCGTGCCCGGGCATCCACTCACTGACGTTCCGGCCCGCGATCGACGAGTCGAGCAGGCCCGCGATGTCGTCCGTCCCGTAGCGGATGACGCCCATCGCCGTCTTCGCGTCGTGAGCCTGGAACTGGCCCTCGGTGAGGATGAGCAGGCGACGGGATCCGTCAGATGTCATGGGTGGGCAGTGTACGAGAACGCCCCCGGGGCGAGCCGGGGGCGCGATTGATGGCGTTGGTACCGCATACCGGATTCCTGCCAAATCGTCTGAGACAGGATCGATAAGGGTTCACGCAAGGGATCAGAGGGCGACCCACGCCGCCTTCACGTGACCGCACTAACGTCAGGTCAGGGTGGAGACCGCCCGTTCGAGATCGCGGCGGTGAACGATCCGCCCCACCAGCCATCGGGCGTTTGAGTCCGCGGCCTCACCCGCATCGACCGCGCGGTACAGGACCCGATGGTCGCCAACCCGCAACCGATGCCAAGGCCCGGCTCCGGCCAGCGGCTTGATGTCCAGGTTCGTCGCCTCGGCAACCAATCCCTCCAGCGCGTCCCGAATCCGAGTGAGGTCCGCCCCGGCGCCGATGTGGCCCACGTCACGCTCGGCGCGCCGGGAGATGACGACGCCACGCATCCAGACGGATCAGCTGCGGTCCAGTTCGGCGAAGACCTCAGCCGCGGGGCGTACGCGCCCGGCATGGAGGTCGGCGTCGGCGGCGCGCGTCGAACGCACGAACTCCGGCGCGTGAGCCAGCACGTAGTCCTCCAGCTCGTCTGGATCGAGTGCCACAATCGCCGTCACCGGCCGCCCGTGGCGAGTGACGATCGCCGGGCGCCCGGTGCGGATGACCTCGTCGATGACCTGGCTGGGCCTGCGCCCCAGGTCGCGAATGCTGATGGTGGGCATTTTGGCGTCTCCGATCTCGAATGCACGTGCAAGTGTTGTACATGTCGGGCAACGATGCAAGCCGACGCTTGCGGAGACTCAGGTAGGCAGGCAAGCGCTCAACGCCTGGCTCGGTCACCGGACGTACGGGCTCAGGTGCACGTCCAAGCAAACCCCTTGGCCCTAAGTTCACCCTAAGTCTCCGGGGATCGGCATGCCGCGCATAGTGCTGAGCGAACCACCTCCCTCCTGCTGAATGTCGCTGCGGGACTCCAGCGTGCTGGCACGCCACCCACTGCGGCCCGCAGATACTCAAGTCGACGCCGATGGCCCTCAACCTCATCATGCCCGCTGGACAGCGCCATAAGGGTTCATCGCAGGTCGCGGCTGGTACCGCGTACCCGATCCCCAGCGAAGGATCTCATCTGTCTCGATCGCGTCTACCCAGTACTACCTCGAGACGCGTGAGATGCATGTGACAGGATTCGTAAGGGTTCCGGTGAGAGACTGGGCTCAGGGTCATTCACCACGCAGAGCATCTGCCGGTTGCACCCTGTACACGCGATACAGAGGCACCGCAGCCGCTAGCGTCGTCGCAAAGACGGCGCTAAGAAGCGCGAGGCCAAAACCAATCGCGAGCGTGAACAGAGTCGCCGAGAGCGCGAGCCCGAGGGTCACGACGAGCAGGGCTGCCCCTAGCGGCCCACGCAAAACCCTTGAACCCGCTGATTGGGTTGCCCCGCCCGCCGATCGAAGTGCTGGGCCTGTTTGTCTTGGCCATGCCTCTCGCTGCATTCGTCGCGCGGTCTCACGACGTCATTCGGGTCCTTCCCGGGATCGCGCGGCGCAAATGATCAAACGCGCGGCGCGGCAAGTCGATGACCGACCAGACCCAACGTCGACTGCCGCATGAAACGTGCGCCACATGCGGCACAGGAGCTACCCGGTCGCCGGTCGCCGGTCGCCGGTCGCCGGTCGCCGGTCGCCGGTCGCCGCCTCCGACGCTGAAGGCCGTGGCGAAGCGCCCGCGGTGGGCAGCGGGTTCGCCAGGTCGTCGCGCCGAAGCCTGAACTCTGGCTCGAGCTGGGACCGGCTGCCTGGTCGGCCCATCCTTCGAGCCGCGAAAAGGGTTCGGAGACGAGGTTCTCCGGGCACGGCAGAGATCGGAAGAGCCGACTCTGAGCACGAATCGAGCCCTGGTAGCGCGAATTTGGTACCGCATACCGGATGCTGGTCGGACCGTCTCATGCGGCCCAGCCAAGTGTAGCGACGACGTTCAGGAGACTCATGGGACGTATGGACGCCCGCGCATAAGGGTTCAGATAAGGGTTCAGGCCGTAACAGCGATCGCCCGCCCTGCCATTCGGTCAAGACATCGTCCCAGATTCTGCGGCGGCAGTCCCCCGGTGAGGCGTAGACCACGGGCAACTGAGCCCGGGCTACCAGTTCTTGGGCCCGGTGTATTTCGGGAACACCCATCTCGCTTCGGCCGCGTCGAAGTTAGCCTGTGCCCGAGCCAAGTCGGCAGACCACGCCGTTACTTTGGCCTGCCAGTTGCTACATGGCTGGCCCGCGACCCGGGACGGTAGAGCACGCACGTATTTCGCGAAGATGCGGGTGTGCCCACTCTCGTGCTCCTGGATGTGCCGCAGCACCGCCCGCCACCACGTAAGCAGCTCCGCGGGAACCTTGGACGGCGAAGTCCATCGCGGCAGGGTCGCCTGGTAACGGGTCGAACTCGTGACGCCGGTGATCGTGCAAGCTCCGGACGACTGGTCCATCACGTAGGACGGCATGTGCTCCCAGACGACGGGACCGACGTACGCCATGGAGTTGCGGTCCTTTCCGCTGGGATCCGCCGGGATGTTCCTCTTTGCTGACGCGACGATCTGGGCCGGTGTGCGTCCGCTGACGGAGTAGTACCGCCCTCGTGCATCCAAGACGTCGACCTTCAGGGAGGGCAGGGCAACGAGGCGGATCGAGGGAGGGGCCGCCGTGGCCTGTACGGCTGGGGATGTCACAGCCTTGACCGGCGTCGCCGGCGTCGCCGGCGTCGCGGAGGCAACTGTCGCGTACGTTGCGGGCGCTTGGACCATGTCGCTCAGCCGGGGCGGCTGCGCGTCTTGCGGGCGAGTCGCGCCATCGATCTGCGCCTCATCCTGAAGGATCCGTTGCGTTGCCACGCCAACCTTGTTCGCGCTCGGCTGCGCTGTCTCCTCGACCATTGCCGATCGAACCGAGGCCGTTGTCACAGCCGGAGCCCCGCTGAGGAGCAGGATGGAGACCAGGATCGGAACCCCGATGACGGCCATCCAGGTGATGCCGTTTCCCCTCGGTCCCTTGGGCGTTCGGTTCAAGGTGAGACTCCGTTTTGAAGATGCGGCGCTTAGTACCATCGGGCACCAGTGGGCCGCGTGTCGACCTGTGGATGCAACGCAGCATAGGACCATACCCAGGACTTTTGGGCCTATCCGATCGGGGCGTTGAGCCGGTTTTGAGCAGTCCGGTGGGGACAGTCGTAGATGGTGCGTTGCGGTCGGGCACCCCCTAGACCCCGTACCCTTCGCTGAAGGCCAACGTTCAGGTCCGCGCACGACGACGGCGGTACGTTGCGGTTCCCGTGCCTCATCTCCGCGGGCCTTCGAACGGCCCGATCGTTGATCGTCTGGACACGCGAGCGTCAGTGCGGCAACGCCTGCGGCGAAGGCACGCTTGCCGTCCGGGGACGTCGCGATGTGGCATGGATCAGCGCGTGACGGGCGAGGTCGTGCGTTGGCGTCCAGCCGAAGGTCCGATTGCAGTCGGCAAATGCCGCGTCAAGATGGAGATGCGGGCCGCAGTGCTGAGATCCATTGGTACGACGCTCGACCCCTGCAGGTGTCACACGTGCGTCGCATTGCAAGCCTTCTCGCTGTCGGGCTGGTCGCCTTCACGCTCTTGACGGGCACGACGCTCACGATCGCGCCATCAGTCTCGGCGGCCACGATCGCCGCCACCACGACCTGCAGCAACGGCGTGGACAACACCCCCGGCCTCGGCCTCATCTGCGAGGTCGATATCGAGAACGTCATCACCCCGAGCGGGGGAACGGCAACGGTGACCGTCCGCGAATGTCACGGGGCTGCTGGAGATCCACAAGCAAGTTGCACGACCGTGACGAGCGTGCTGACCGAACCAGTCACGGCCGTCACCCAATGCAACGATTCCACCAATGGCGGCGGCGGCACCCTGCGATGCAGCGTCGATGTCGCGAACACCTTTGTCGGCTTCACTGCCACGCCCACAGCGGCTACCGTCAACCAATGCGTCGGTTCCGGTGATGGCTTCACGGTGGGTTGCGCGCCGTTTCCGGCGACGACAAGCGGCGCCACGATCACCCAGTGCAACGGGTCGGCAAATGGCGGAACCCTGGTCGAGCTGAGCTGCACCGCCACAGGTACGGAGATCTCGACCAATCTGGTGACCATCAACCAGTGCAATGGATCCACCAACGGCGGTGGGGGGCTGGTGATCTGCAGCGCCAACATGAGCAACGTCGTTCTCGCGCCCACCCCGACGCCCACCCCGACGCCGACCCCGGCAGCGACCCCGACGCCGACCCCGGCAGCGACCCCGGCATCGACCCCGGCATCGACCCCGGCATCGACCGCAACCGCCGCACCGACCTCGACCCCTACCGTCGCCCCGGTGAGGACCTTCGCGGCGCCCTCATTCGGGTCGCCGGGCACGCTGTTCCCTGGCCTTCCCAACATGCCCGACACGAGCGTCGACGAGCCAGTCGCGCGGTCTGCTGACCAAGGGGGCCTGCTTCCCTTGGTGTGTCTAGCGCTGTTCGGGCTCGCCCTAATCGCCGCCTCTCGGCTGTTCGGTTCGCCAGCGAACCCTCGACGGTAACGACCGACTATCAGTCCAGCTTCCGGGCAGTGGAAGCGCCAGGCGCGGCCACTGCCCGCTTTGGACCGACCTGGGCGGGGTCTCGCGGGCCACCTCCGACTCGCGGCCGATCGCAATGATGACCCGCATCTGGATGTCACCGGCCTGGACGACGAAGATGTCACTGGCGCTGACCGGGCAGGGACTGAGCAGGCCGACCGTCATCGGCGGGTTGCCCAGTTCGCTGGCACGGGAGCGGCCTGGTAGAGCCATCAATCTCCTCGCGTTAAAATCGACTCGCCCAGATAGGGCAACAGACTCTTTCCGTAATTGGAATGGGCATCTGATTCATTTCGGGATGGGCACAGGCTCCTATGAGGCCACGGCCGGTCCGCTCGCTCCGGGGACGAGGGCACTTGTTAAGGAACGAGCCATCCCCCTGGGCACTACGTATCCGGGCCAACCCGTCTCCGGTCGCGAGCACCTTCCCACGTCGTGGAAGGGCCGGGTCAGTTACGCACTGCGTATCAGAGTGTCCGCAGTGGCGCTCAACGCAGCCGGTCGCGTGATGTGTGAAACGAGTGGGAGCGATTGAGCTTCGGCCTGGAAGCCGACGATGCTATCGGTTCGGCGGCCAGGTGAGGTCGATATCGATCCGGACTCGGGAAGGAGCGGACCAGCTTGGCCTACGTTCACAATGACGGCGACGAGCGCGCTGACCAGTTCAACTAGCACGCACTCTGTTTCGACGGCGAATTGCCTACAGTGGCGCAACTATGTTCGGCGACTTTCCGCCGCCGTCAGGCCGTGCCCGAGGGCTCTGAGCTATCGCGTGGCGGTGGGGTATCGGGTCCATGCCACGCTCGCCACGTTGGCAGAAGGGTCAGAGGGAACCCTCCGGTGGCCTCTGCCACATCCTCGAGCTGAGCCTGCCCTGCCGACCTCACTATCCGTGAGACCAAGGTCGCCACTTGACCGTCCCGCGTAAGGCCGTACGTGACGACTGCCTCGCCGCGATCCTCCCGCTGACCCGGCCGGAGGACTGCATCGGGATCTGTTGCGGGCAGCATGCTTGCCATCCATGACTCAGTGGTGATGATCACCTCGTTAGCGCCTTTCGCTGCGGCGTGTCGGCCGAGGTCATCGAGCAGGACGTACTTCTCCTGCTGGTCCTCGGCCTCAATCTGCACCATCCCTATCTTCTCCCCATCACGGGCGAGAAACGCGACGGTGATGTGCCCGCCATCGCGGAGGAACATGCCTCTGCCGGCCTCGTGCAGCCACTTCACACGTCCCGAAAAGGTATCGCCCGTCCGTGGGATGCTCCGGACCATGTCGCCATAGCGGGCCTCTGCCGCCTCGTCATCGCTTTCCTTGTGTTCCTTGTAGCGGACGCCAAGGGTCAGGAACTTGCCGCTGGCGAGGTGGAGGATGGCCGAGCGATCCCGCGGCCCAGCAGCCATGCAGCCCGGCCTTGGGTCGATGGGCGGCGCCCTGTGGCTCGATCCGAACCGTTGTTCGCCGTCGCGCACGACCCGCGCAAGTGCCGCGTAGACGTGGGCGCAAGCGTCGAGGAGCTCTCGATCGGGGAGGCCTGCAGCGACCCACCTCCGCTCCACCAGCAGAACCCCGGTCTCCCTTAGCTGGGCGGGGATCGAGCGCGCCGCGATGTGCATTGCGATAACGTGGGGCGGCTCGAGCGGTGGGACCTCAAACTCATGCGCCGGCGGCAGGTCCCAGCTCGCCATCACCGACACGCGGGCCGTGGAGTTCAGGTCAAGGTCCCCTACTTTCTCGATGTCGTTGCGGGCCTCCACGGCCCATCGCAAGACGGGATCGGCGCGCATCTCCTCCTGCTTCCCGGCGTACCACGCGTCGAATCCAGCCGCGTGCTTGAACGAGGCTTGGAAGACCCACGTAACGGTCCGCAGCCCGGCGATCAGGGCGTTGACGTGGGTAACGAACGCATCCGCATCGGGGTACGACTTCAGCGCTTCATGCCAGAGCCGGTGGGCATCTTCGAGGCGCTTCCGGCCAGCTTGGGGTGACCTCTCCCTCGGCACCCGATTAGGTTACTGCCCGAGCCGTCTGTAGCATTGCTGATATGGACCCGTTCTGGGCTGCGATCCTAGGCGGCGCGGTCGGCGGCGTGTTGGTGGCCATCGTGGATAGCTTCCTCGGCGGCCGGCGTGAGCAGGAACGTTGGTTGCGCGACAAGCGCCAGCGCGCCTACTCGGAGCACCACGACCTCATCATCCGCATCGTTGAGGCGCATCAGGAGCTCTGGTTCCGCTTTCGCCAGCCGCAAGCCGACGAGCCGATTGAGGAGACCGTCGCGCAGATGAACGCACTGTTCGGCGAGCTGTCCTCGTCGACCCGCCGGCTGGATGTCATCGCGACTCCAGGGATGAGGGGGCGGGCGATGGTATTCCTCCTGAACGTGGGCGCATTCCTCGCAGCGATGGAGCAGATCATCACGGGAGCGGCCGCTGCTCGCGGCGAGGACGCGAACGAACTGATTGAGACATCGCAAATAGATGAAGGTTTGGCGCTGGAGTTTGCTGATGCCGCGAGAGCCGAGCTGGGTGCCGGCCGCGACGTGGGCTACCGGATTCGCAGGCGGGTCCGCAACCGATGGCACGCGCTCCGTGCTTGGCGGCTGCGCCGGTCCGGCAGGACACGGTCCGCGGAGCTGGCACGACGCCTTCGCGAGCAGAGGAGTGCGCTCGTCGAGCGCGAACCGGAGGGAGATGCCGGCAGAAGGCGCCGACGGCGGAATTGAGCGTAAGCCTGGGACCACTACGTCCGAGGCGCGCATTCGCCATCCGTCGATGCGGGCGGCGCGGGTGCCGCCGCGCGGTCTAAGCCTCCGTGGGGTGGTCGCGGCGCTCTGACTGTGAGTCAGATGGTTGAGCGCGCTAGCCCTCTCAAGCTCGCTGACCCGCACGGTGACCGGCTAAGACTCGCCGAGCCTCGGCACGTTTGGCTGTCGGTTAGGCTCTTACGGGCGCGAGTGCGGGTAGAGGGCGATAGAACAGATGTTCGACCCGCGGCGGTGATCGGTGTATGGTCTCGGCCATGAGTGCGAGCCAGTACCTGCGGCAGCTCGAAGCCAAGCGACGCCAACGTGTGGACGCCGACAAGAAGGCCAGCGACCTCCGCACCAAGGAAGCCGAGAAGCGCGCTACGGCGAGCAAGGCCGCGGCCTCGGCGTCTAGGAGCAGCAGTGCCTCGATGGTCGCCGGCTATCTGCGGACTGCGGCTCAGCGCGAGTCCGAAGCGAACGACGCCGGAAAGCAGGCCGCCTATTGGCAGGGTCGAGCCGCGGGATACGCCAAGGAAGAGGCGTCATTACAGGCAAAGCTGGCGAAGGCGGAGCATCAGGAGCGGGACGACGCGGAGCGCCGACGTAAGCGGGACCGGCAGGCCGCCGACCGACGAGCCGCAGCCGAGCGAGCCAGCTTCCATGAGCGCCTCGATCTGGCAGAAACGCTGGTCAGTTCCGCGCTGCGCGATCTCCGGGCCCCGAAGCCAGAGAAGCTGCGCATCCTGATGCTGGCGGCCTCGTCAGAAGGGGACCTGCGCGTTGGACGTGAGCAGAAGCGCATACGACGGGCGGTCGAGAGTGCGCTTCATCGCGATCTGGTGGAACTGGACGTCCGGCCCTCCGCGACCGCTGACGACCTGCTCAATGGGATCAGTAAGTTCCGCCCTCACATCGTCCACTTCTCCGGCCACAGCAGCGACGACCTGATCGTGCTCGAGGACGAGATCGACGAGTCGCACGCAGGCGTGGTCGTGTCGGCTAAGGCTTTCGCTAACGCCGTCGCGGCCACCGACACTCCGCCCCTGCTCGTCGTGCTGAACTCGTGTAGCTCAGCGTCGCAGGTCGACGCTCTGGTTTCCCGGGTGGCGCCGTTCGCAATCGGCATGTCCGACGAGATCGAAGATGGAGACGCGATCACCTACGCCGCCCAGTTCTATGCCGCTGTCGCCAACGGCCAGTCGATCCAATCGGCCCATCTGTTGGGCCGGGCGGCACTAGAGCTAGCCGGATTGGCGGGCCAGGAGATGCCCACCCTGGCTCACGCCGATGACGTTGATCCGTCGCAGACAGTCCTGGTCGTGCCCCCCAAGTAGGCCGGGCATCAGGATCTCGCCGGCAGGAATTCGAGCGGTGGAGGGCCGCACCCTGAGCCGCACGTCGGAACGGCCATGGCGCGTGCGGGTCGCGTGCCAGCCCAAAGTCTCTTCGGCTGCGCCGGAGGGGTGGGTACGTCGGCGCGCCTGCGGGTAGGCTTACATCATGATTCGAAGCGAGCTGGACGTCCTCCTCGAGCGCGTCGAGGATGCAGCCCTGCGGGCTGACCTGCAGACCCAGATCGATCGGCTCAAACAGCGTCGCAGTTTCGGTCTGGTGTTCGAACAGCACATCCCCGAGCGCGTGCGGCTGCCGCAGCATCCGATCCGCATCGGTTCACAGGTGGTCAGCCGGGATGACGCCGACAGCCCGACCTACGAGGTCGTGGCCATCGAGGACGGCCTGGCGACGGTCGAGCTGACTCGCGACGCGGATGGTGCTTACGTCGCCCGTGGGGAGCACCCGGTGGGGGAGCGCGAGCGCCTAGCACTCGACTCGCTGGTGGTCATCAGCGACTTCGGCGAGCCGGTGTTGCCCGGCTTCCGCTCGCTCGGAACCGTCGAGCGCGGAGGCGACAAGCCGTACCACGTCGTCATCAACGGAGAGAACTACCACGCCCTCGAGGCGCTGCGCTTCACGCACGCCGGCAAGGTCGACTGCATATACATCGACCCGCCCTACAACAGCGGTGCGCGCGACTGGAAGTACAACAACGACTACGTCGACGAGACCGATGCGTACCGCCACAGCAAGTGGCTCGCATTCATGGAGCGCCGCCTGAAGCTTGCGAAGGAGCTCTTGAACCCCGATGAATCTGTCCTCATCGTCACGATAGACGAGAAGGAATACCTCCGGCTCGGACTCCTCCTGGAGCAGCTCTTTGGTGGCGCCCGCCTCCAGATGGTGAGCACTGTGATCAATCCCACAGGAGCGATTCGCACCAGCGAATTCACTAGGACGAACGAGTTTGTCTTCTTCGTAATGCAGGGAGACGTTGAGCTCGCTCCTGACGTGACAGGGCTGCGAGAAGGGGAGGAGGTGCGCTGGAATCAGTTGCGGCGGTTCGAGCTGTCCTCAGCGCGACATGGTCCGCAGCCTCGCCCCGATCAGTTCTACCCGATTTTCGTCGACATCGAGTCTGGTCGCATTGCTGAGATAGGCGACTCCATCCCAGCGAGCGTCAGTAGAACCAGCGTAAGCGACCGCCCCGGATGCGCAACTCTCTGGCCTCTGAAGCCCGACGGTACGGAGATGATCTGGGGCCTCACGCCAGCCACTTTGCGCTCGCGATTAGCTCACGGTTTCGTGCGAGTGAGCAGGGGACGCAATGGGTCGAGTGATCAGTTCACCGTCGCTTACCTGACGAGCGGCAAGGTGCAGGCGGTCCAGGCCGACCGGATCAAGATTGTTGGAGAGCGCGCTGACGGCTCCGCGATCGTCGAACGGGTCGGCGGCGTCAAACGCGTGATGCCGACTACTCACTGGCAGCGCGAGTCACACAGTGCGCAAGCATATGGAACCAAGCTCCTGTCGCAGGTTATTACCGGCCGTCGCTTTCCCTTTGCCAAGTCGCTCTACGCCGTTGAGGACGCCCTCCGCTACTTCGTCGCCGGCAAGCCCGCGGCCACCGTTCTCGACTTCTTCTCCGGTTCGGGGACAACGGCGCACGCCGTCATGCGGCTGAACCGGCAGGACGGCGGTCGACGGCAGTCGATCATGGTCACTAACAACGAGGTATCGGTCGAGGAGGCGAAGCGTCTTCGCGCACAGGGCCTTCGGCCGGGTGATTCGGAATGGGAAGGGCTCGGCATCTTCGAGCACATCACCCGACCCAGGGTGACCGCGGCCATCACCGGCCGAACGCCGGATGGCCAGCCGATCAAGGGCGATTACAAGTTCACCGACGAGTTCCCGATGGCCGAGGGCTTCGAGGAGAACGCCGCCTTCCTGGAGCTGCGCTACCTCGACGCCGATGACGTAGATCTCGGCCTCGCCTATGACGACGTCGCTCCGCTGCTCTGGCTGCGAGCGGGCGCCACCGGACCGATCGTGCCGCGCACCGACGAGGCCGGCAAACCGCTTCCGTTCGCCTGGACGGATAGGTACGGCATCCTGTTCGACGAGGACCGATGGCGCAGCTTCGTGTCGGCCTGTCCGGAGACGGCCAAGGCTGCCTTCATCGTCACCAACGCGCCGACCGCCTTTGCCGGCATCGCCGCCGAGCTCCCGACGGACGTGGACACCGTCCGCCTGCCGGACTCTTACCTGTCGATGTTCCTGCCCGAGCGGGGTCGCGGATAGGTGCGCTATGAGCTGCGCGACTACCAGCGCGATGCCGCAGCGGAGATCCTCAAGCGCCTCGGGCGCGCCCGGCGCGACTGGACCGAGGACGGCGACCGCACCTCGTTCGCGCTGTCGGCCATCACCGGATCTGGCAAGACGGTTATCGCAACGGCGGTGATCGAGGCCCTTTTCCACGGGTCCACCGACCTGGGGACGGATCGGGATCCGAAGGTCACCTTCCTGTGGATCACTGACGACCCCGCACTTAATCGGCAGACGAAAGCCCGCATGCTGGATGCCTCCGAGCTGCTGAACAACTGGCAGCTGCGCGAGGTCGATGAGGCCTTCCCGGATGCGTCGCTGGCTCCCGGACACGTTTACTTTCTGAATACGCAGAAGCTGTCGCGCACCAGCCGCCTGGCGCAGGGTGGCACGAACGCCCGCGAGTTCAGCTTCTGGGACATCCTGCGCACCACCATCAGCGCCGGCGAGACCGATCTGGTGCTGGTGCTCGACGAGGCGCATCGGGGCATGAAGCGCACGGCCGATCGACAGACGATCGTGCGCCGCCTTATCGGCGGTCAGCCGGGCTCGCAGCCGGCGATGCCGATCGTATGGGGCATCTCGGCCACCATCGATCGGTTCAATCGGGCCATGGGCGAGATCACCGACCGCACCACCCGGCCCAACGTGGAGGTCGACATCGAGCGCGTGCGCGCATCGGGCCTGGTCAAGGACGAGATCGGCCTCGACCAGCCAGATGAGAAGGGCACGTTCTCGACGACGTTGCTGCGGGAGGCGGTCAAAGCCACCCGGATGTACGAGGAACGCTGGGCCAGATACTCCGCCGCCGAGGGCGAGCCCGACGTACTGCCGGTGCTCGTCGTCCAGGTGCCGGACAAGGCAAGTTTGGCGAAGCTCGGCGAAGTGGTGGCGACCGTCGAGGAGGAGTGGCCGGGGCTCGGCCCCCGTGCCATCACCCATGTCTTCGGCGAGCACCAGGCCCTTTCCCTCGGTGCACGCTCCGTCGAATGGGTGTACCCGGAGTCCATCCAGACCGATACAGACGTTCGGGTCGTCCTGGCCAAGGAGGCCATCTCGACGGGCTGGGACTGCCCGCGCGCCGAGGTCCTCTACTCGGAGCGACCTGCCAAGGACGCCACGCACATCGCCCAGATCATCGGCCGCATGGTTCGCCAGCCGCTGGCGCACCGGATCGCCACCGATGACGCCCTCAACTCAGTCACCTGCTACCTGCCGTTGTTCAACCGCACGGCGCTGACGGCCATCAAGGACGCGCTCGAGGGTTCCGGGCCGGACAACGGACAGCTGCGGGTCGCATCGGCCGTGGTACGGGCCCCGGCGATCTTCGACCACAATCCGTTGCTGGATCCTGCGGTCTTCGAGTTCGTCGACACCTTGCCGAGCATGCCGACACCGGATCGGTCGGCGAGTCCACTGCGTCGCGCGCGGACGCTGGCGCGGCTGCTCGCCGACGATGCGGGTGGAGCGCCACTGCTGGCCGGTGCCGCTGCCTCGCTGACGGATCGGCTGAATGCGCGCCTCGACGGTCTGGCGGCGGAGCACAAGGCCGACGTGGACACCAACGTCGACGATCTGCTCGCCGCGTCGGTGCGGAGATCGCGCATCACGACCGTCGGCGAGGACACCGGTGGCGAACCGGAGGTCCGGCGGATCGCGACCCATGCCCGAGACGTGGCGCGGGACAGCCAGCGGATCATCCACGCGCTGCCCGAGGGCGTCGGCAAGGACTGGTTCGCCCATCGGCTGGAGAACGCCGGCTCTGGAGCGGACCGCGACCGGGTGCGGATCGAGACGGCCGCGTTGTTGCGCGTCGAGGGCATCGGCGATGCCACCGAGGAGGCGGCGACCGCATGGGTCAAGGACCAACTTGATCGGCGCCGGACGGAGATCGCACTCACGACCGGCGCGACGCGCGACGCGTATACGCGCGTGCGCGAACGGGCCGCCTCACCCGAGGTGGTGACCGTCGAGCTGCGGGCGAACGAGCGAGCCGCCACGAAGGATCGGAACGGCGAGGACCTGCCCAGGTACTCCGGGCACCTGTACGCCGACGAGGGCGGGCTGTTTCCCGCGGAGCTCAACGAGTGGGAGCGACGAGTCGTGGCGGCGGAGCTGGCCCGGCCGGGCTTCATCGCCTGGTACCGCAACCCCGGGAGCGCCACCCCCGCTTCGCTCCGAATCGCCTACCAGAACGATGCGGGCGAGTGGGCCTCGCTCCAGCCGGACTTCGTCATCATCTCGCGGCGTGACGATGGGTCACTGGCCGCCTCGATCGTCGATCCACACGGCGACCACCTCGCCGATGCCCGCGTCAAGCTCCACGCCCTGGCGTCCTTCGCCGAGCGGTTCAGCGATCGGTTCGTGCGAGTCGAGTCGATCGCCAAGGGTGAGGACGGAGCACTGCGCGTGCTGGACCTCGCTGACGCCGCGACGCGAACGGCAGTTCTCGCCTTCAAGGGAGCAAAGGTCACGGCCCTCTACGAGTTGAAGGACTCGCGTCCATACGACCACCGGTAGGAGGGTCTGGGGTCTCGACGATGCACCCGAACCAGTTGCCCAAAGGGTGATTAGTGTGACAGCCGCCCGTCCGACCTTGCCAACCATCTGACTTCGACTCAGTGACTCGCGGGATGAGTTAGGTCATTTTCCACCGGTTCTGGGGCCCGAGATGGTCGTGTCGCTCTACAAACGTCCGGAACTCGCTCTGCCCTCTGGCGAAATTCTCCTTACTCGACCTCGGGAGTC
>JBBQMH010000032.1:0-23235 GCA_038328755.1 Candidatus Limnocylindrales bacterium | reverse complement strand
GGATCGTCGACGAGGGTCTTGGCGACGTATTCAACGAGTTCGCGAGCTGCCATCGTCATTCCCCTACTTTCCTGCTGGCACGATGCCGGCCACGCGGAGGAGGCGGGCAACGGTCTCTGAGGGCTGCGCGCCCTTGGCGATCCAGGCCCGTGCCTTCTCTGCGTCGATGACGATCTCGGCAGGTTCGGTGCGTGGGTTGTAGTGCCCGATCGTCTCGATCGAGCGGCTGTCACGGGCATTCCGCGAGTCAGCGACGACGACGCGATATGACGGCTGCTTCTTCGCGCCGACGCGCGTGAGGCGGATACGTACGGCCATGCTGTGCTGGTTCCTCCTGGTGGTCCGGGCCATTTCCGGCCCGGTAGCTTACTTGACGATGATCACGAGCCGGCTTCGACCGTCCGTGCTTGAAACGTTGGTGGTCACGCCGGCGCTGGCGAGATGTTCGAGATACGGCTTCAGGTCTCGCTGATACGACTCGAGTTCGGCACCCTTCAGGAACCGGCTCTCAGCGAGGCCCAGGATCCCGTCGATGGCTACGAATGCCCCGAAGTTGTCCTTCGAACCGGCGAGTTCCTCCATTCTTCGATATGTGGGCGTGCTCGCGAGGGTCGAGGAGGAGCCATCGAGGATTCGCTCGATGACGCCGTTGCTAACACCCACGATGAGGACATCGTCGCGGACCGCCATTGAGAACGACACCTGCGCGCCGGTCGTGGGCAGTGTCTGGTCGAGCCCCAGTCCCGACAGCAGCGCGTCGACATTGCCCAGGTCCACGGTCGTGATCGTGACGCCTCCGTGGTCGGTGTCGCGCAGGGTGATATCGCTACCGATCGAGGCGAGCGCGAGCAGGTTTCGAACCTGCGCGTAGCCGGCGGAGACGGATGCTGCATCGCTCCCGCGGACCAGAAGGGCTCCGCTGACATCGTCACCGGGCAGTACGGCGATCCCGACATCCTCGATCCAGGACAGGAAAGGCGCCAGGCCGCCAAGCGTTCCAAGGGCGTTCTCATCGGCGCCCGCCGTGGCGCCCGGAGCGGGAGACGAGGGAACCTGCGCCGTGGCCCGCCCGAGGAAGGCGCCTGCGCCATGAACCTCGACGAGGGCCAGGGTATCGGCGGGGAGCAGGGTTGCGAAACGACTGGATGAAGCGGCGGGCTCGGTCGGAACACCGGAAGCGAGATCCAGCGCCGCTCGTGGGGCCACCTGGAGGTCGAGCACCAGGGCATCGTCGACCACGTGAATCCCGCCGATGACCCAGTCCGGGATTGCCTGCTCGACAACTGCGCCCAGCCCGATCGTCGAAGCGAGCCCACTGATCGTCGCCCGCACGGATGCACCATCGATGTAGCCGACGGCAAGCTGGTCACCCTCGAGCCGCTCGCGTGCGGCGACGAACGTCCTGTTCGTGTCGAGACCCGTGTGGTCGCGATGCGCATCGATCCCTGCCCGAATGCTGGCGATGTCACCCAGGAGCAGGAAGCGTCCATCCACGGCACAGGCGCCGTCGCTCCCAACCGTGCGGATCTCGACGTTCCGATGGGACTCCGTGGCCGTCGTGACCCCGAAGACCGTGTCGCATGTAACGGCACCGTTGGTCGTCGCCACGAGCAGCCCGCTCGGCTGCGGGCTGGTCCCGCTCATCGCATCAGCCCCGAAACCGGCCACCGCCGGGCCGTCGAGGAGCGGCTTGATCCGCGTCGTGTAGTCGACGGTTCCACCGCTCGCGTCGTGGACCAGCCGTCCCAACGCCTCGTCCAGCTTTTCAGAGAAGGTCGACTGGTCCGCGAAGCCTGGGAAATGCGCGAGGAGTGCGGCGAGCTTGGCGCGCTGATCACCGGGCAGTTCGGGACGAAGCTCCACGACAAGAGCGCTGTCTGCCGGGAGGTACTGGAAGGCCTCTGGCATGGGCCGGGCGCCGAGGAACGCCACGGCGGCCACAGCCCCGATCAAGGCCGCTGCCGCAATGCCCCCTGCGATCATCCAGCGGCGACGACTCGGAGCCGATTCCACCGCGCCCGCCACCGCCGGACCGGGCTCCGGCTCGAGGACGCCGTCCGGCTCGAGTACGCCGTCCGGCTCGACGGCCGCGTCGGCCTCATGGGTCACGTCCTGCTCGAGCATCGTCGAAACCTCGTCGCTGGTCACTGGATCGGGTCGGTTGAGATCGTCCATCGTTCCTACCGCTGGCCCAGCACGCCGCCGAGGCCCTTGCCCCGCATCCCGGACAGTTGTTTCATCATCTTCTGCATATCGGCGAACTGCTTCACGAGCCGGTTCACGTCCGGAAGGGTGGTCCCGGAGCCTGTCGCGATCCTGCGTCGCCTCGCGGCATTGAGGATGCCCGGGTCGCGGCGCTCGTGCGGCGTCATGGACCGGATGATGGCCTCAGTGCGGCGGATCTCGCCGCGGTCCACCGCCGCCTGCGCCTCCTTCGCCATGCCGCCCATGCCCGGCATCATCGACATCAGCTGGCCGATCGGGCCCATCTTCTGGACCTGCTGGAGCTGGTCCAGCATGTCCTCGAGGGTGAACGAGTTCTTGCGGAGCTTCGTCTCGAGCTTCTGGGCGGCCTGCACGTCGACCACTTCCTGGACCCGCTCCACGAGCGACAGAACGTCGCCCATGCCGAGGATCCGACCGGCGAGCCGGTCCGGGTAGAACACCTCGAGCGCGTCCGACTTTTCGCCGGTTCCGAGGAATTTGACGGGAATACCGGTGACGGAGGCGATCGAGAGGGCGGCCCCGCCGCGCGCATCGCCATCGACTTTGGTCAGCACGAGGCCCGTGACGGGAACCACGGCCGCAAAGGCAGTCGCCACACTGACCGCCTCCTGCCCGGTCATTGCGTCGACCACGAGCAGCGTCTCGATCGGCTGCAGCGCGTCATTCACGGCCGCGATCTCGGCCATGAGCACTTCGTCGATCGAAAGCCGCCCGGCCGTGTCGACGATCACCGTATCGCGGACGAGGCGCCGGGCGGCGTCGACACCGCCACGGGCGATATCAACGACCGAGGTACCAGCCGGGGCGCGATGGACCGGAATATCGAGGGCCCGGCCGAGCGTCTCGAGCTGCTCTCCGGCTGCCGGCCGATACGGGTCGGCGGCAACGAGCAGCGGGCGCCGGCCCTGCTTGACGATGTACCTGGCGAGCTTGGCCGCGGTCGTCGTCTTGCCGGATCCCTGGAGGCCGACGAGCGTGATGACCGCCGGGTTTCCCTGCAGGTGGAAGGTCCGCTCCCCCCCACCGAGGAGCTCGACGAGTTCGTCATGGACGATCTTGACGACCTGCTGACCAGCGGTCAGGCTGCCGAGGATCTCGGCGCCGACGGCCTGCTCACGGACGCGGGTGACGAAGTCCTTGACGACGCGGAAGTTGACGTCCGCCTCGAGCAGGGACAACCGGATCTCGCGCATCGCGGTATCCACATCCGCCTCGGAGATCCGACCGCGGCCGGTCAGCGTGGCCAGCGTCGCGCGCAGGCGATCGCTCAGTGCGTCGAACATGACTCGGCTGGTTTCTCCTGGTCCAACACGGTGCCGGCACGCGCGAATTGGCGATCCGGGTGGTGCGCGGGTTCTGGCGACACCGGGGTCGGCCGAGTGTACCCCATCAACCGCCGGATACGGTCGCCTCGATCGTGAACGGGATGACATGGGTCGCAGAACCATCCCTGACGATGAGACCGTACTTGCCGTTCCCCGGCGGTGGCACCTCAAAGCGCGTCCGCAGATCCGGGACCAACGAACCCCGGGGCAGGATCTGGATCGACTGGCTGCGCCCGTCCGGGCGGCTGCTGATGATCGACTTGTCCGGGAGCCGGAGGCCGATGTTCGTCCCCGTGAAGGCGAAGCCGCCGCTGAAGTCGCCCCGGTAGCGGGCCGCGTAGGTCACGGTGAGGGCCAGGGAATCACGTGCCAGCTCCAGCCCCCAGTCAGGCAGGTCCGCGCGCAGTTCCCCACCGGTAAGGGTGATGGACAATGAGCCCGCAGTACCGCTGCCGGCCAGATCGAATACCTGCGGCTGCAGGGTCATGGGGTCCTGGGTCCCATGGGCGAACGGAACGACGACGACGTGCTCGGCCTCTCGGCCGAGGCGCACCCTGGCCTGATCGGGTACGAACGCGTCGTCAACGTCGAACTGGATCGACGTCCCCACCGACGCACCCGCGGGGACATCGGGGATCACCGTTCCGCGGATGGGATCAACTTCGGCGCCCGCGGATTCGAGCAGGAGCGGCGCTTCCAGGCTGGCCAGATCCTCCCCTGGATTCTCCAGTCGCAGGTCGAGCGTCACGTATCCACCTCCTGCATCGAGGACCGACGTCGCGCGATCAAGGTGGATGACGAGACCCGCATACCAGGCCGTCGCGTTAAGTTCGAAGATGGTCGTGGTCGGTGTCGGAAACGGCGTCGTGGTCGGAGGGGCCGTTAGCGGCGGGAGCTGGTCAGTCGTACAGCCGGTCAGCACAGCCGCCAGCAGCACCAACGCTGCCGTCCGAGCCATTCGGCGCCCGAGGTTCACGTTCCGGGCGGCCCGTAGAGTGCCGCCACGAACGCGGGCGGGTCGAAGGGCAGGAGATCGGCTGGACCCTCCCCAACCCCCACGAAGCGAACCGGGATCCGCAAGCGATCCTCGATGGCAAAGACGATTCCGCCACGCGAGGTCGAATCAAGCTTCGTCAGGACGATGCCGGTCAGGCCGACTGCCTCGTGGAACGCGACCGCCTGGGCCAGTCCATTCTGTCCGCTGGTCGCATCCAGGACGAACAGCGTCTCGACCTGCGCGCCCGGCAACCGGCGATCGATGATGCGACGGATCTTCGACAGCTCGTCCATCAGGTTCACCTTCGTGTGCAAACGACCTGCCGTGTCGATGATGACCAGGTCGGCTCCTCGAGCCACTCCGGCATCCAGCGCGTCGAAGACCACCGCGCCCGGATCCGCCCCCGGCGCATGCGCCACGATGTCAACTCCGGCTCGGGTCGCCCAGATCCGCAGCTGCTCCGCCGCCGCGGCCCGGAAGGTATCGGCGGCAGCCAGGACGACCCGGCGTCCGGCCGCGCGCTCCCGGACAGCCAGCTTGCCGATCGTGGTCGTCTTGCCAGTCCCGTTCACGCCGACGACGAGGATCACGAGTGGCTGGCCCGATGTCCGGCGATGATCCTCGGTGTCGGCGTCCCGCGGGACGAGCAACGCCGCGAGGGCTTCCCGGACCGCTTCGCCGGCCGAGGTCGCATCGCGACGCGCACGTGCGTCCTGGACGACGCGGGCCGCGAGCCCGGGACCGAGGTCTCCGTTGATCAGAGCCTCCTCGGCCTCGTCCCAGTCGTCATCGGAGAACGAGGCAGAGCCGAACAGCCCGCGGAGCCGGGACATGAACCCACCGCGGGAACGCGCCAGACCCCGATCCAGACCCTCCTCCGTTCCTGCCTCTGGGTCGGGGCTCACCCGCTCGTCGCTCCCTCGGAAACCGCCCCGCCGGCCCGTGCCTGATGGGCCAGCTCGGTGGCCTCGTCGAGTCGGAGGCTGATGACCCGCGATACCGAGTCGTCCCCGACCGTCACGCCATACAGCGCGTCTGCAATCTCAATGGTGCCGCGGTTGTGCGTGATGACGACGAACTGGGTGGTGTCGGCAAGCTCGCGCAGTGCGTCCGTGAAGCGCCCGACGTTCGCCTCGTCGAGGGCGGCATCGACCTCATCGAGGACGCAGAACGGGACCGGCCGGACCTCGAGCATCGCAAAGAGCAGGGCCACGGCCGTCAGGGCTCGCTCGCCTCCGGACAGCATCGCCAGGGCCTGTGCCTTCTTGCCGGGCGGCCTGGCCACGATCTCGATCCCGGTCGACGACAGGTCTGTCGGATCGGTCAGCGAAAGGCGGGCGAATCCTCCGCCGAACAGCTGCTGGAAACGCGCATCGAACCGTGTCTCGAGCGCGGCGAACGTCGTCCGGAACTGGTCCGAAATCATCGTGTCGAGTTCTGCGATCAGGCTCCGGGTCTTCGCGATTGCGCTGTGCAGATCAGCCTGCTGACCCTCGAGCTCCTCGAGGCGGGTGCGGACCGTGGCGAACTCGTCCACGGCAAACGGATTTGCCGCCCCGAGCTCGTGGTATCGACGGCGCAGCGTCGCGAGGCGCCCGGGTGCGGCCACGACGTCGGGCGGGTTGGTCGTGGACCAGATCTCACCCGCCGCGACGAGCGCGGCTCCAAGCTGCTCTCCGTCGTCCTCGGTCTCGCCCTCGCCGGCTGCATCCATTCCGCCTGCCACCGCGTGCAGATGCTGCAGGCTCAGTGAGCCGAGACCAGCCAGCTCCACCAGCAATTGCTCGCGCAGACTCTCGAGACCGAGTCGCGCCTCGAGATCCCGGTGCTCTGCGGCGCGGGAGGCCTCCTCGGCGGTCCGCAGGAGCTCGCGAGCCAGGGCCGTCGCACGATCTGCGGCGCCGAGTCGGGCGCGCTCCTCGTCGTCTGCCGCCACGAGCGCCGATACCGCCTCGCGTGCCTCCGCCTCCCGCACGACTGCCTCAGCGAGCCGCGTCGCCAGCGCTTCAAGCTCGACGGCCAACGATCGTCCTCGCTCGGTCAAGGCCGCAACGGCCTGGTCCGCCACTGCCAACCGGGATTCATCGAGGGCAATGGCGGCCTCCGCACTGGCGCGGATCCGCTCCGCATCGCGTCGCGCCGCGTCGAACTGGGTGACCTGTGCCGCAATCCGGTCTCGGTGCGTCCGCAGTTCCTCGACTCGCTGCTCCCACGTCGCAATCGCCTGGCGCTCGATCGGCTCGCCGGCGGGCTGAACCGCCTCAGGCTCCACCGGAATGGCTGCCCTTGCCCGTTCGACCTCCTGACGAAGCCGAGCGACTTGCGCGTCCTGCCAGGCCGACTCCCGGACGAGCCCCTCGAGGCGCCGAGCAGCGACGCGCTCGCTCTCCTCGCCAGCACGGCGCTCGCCTGCCGCCGCGGCTTCGGCACGCTGGGCCATATCGAGTTCCGAACGGGACGCAGCCAGCCGCGACGCTGCCTCCTGTGCTTCCTGCTCGGCGACCTCGTGATTCCGAGTGGCCGCCCGCAGTTCCTCGGTGGCGCGCTCGAACGAAGCCCGCCGGACGAGTGTCCCGTCCGTGAGTCCCAGGCGGACCGTGACCTCTCCGACAACCGCCGATCCGTCCCTGACGACCGCGACCCAGCCGGCCGGCAGGCTCGACTGGAGGGCGAGCGCCGCCGCCAGGTCCGGCAGCCAGACCGCACGAGCCAGAAGCCGACCGGCAGCGCCGCTGACATCCCGACGGACCGCATCCCGAAGCCAGCCGCCACCCAGCTCGGCGACCCGTCCCGTGAACGACGCGTCGGTTCGGGAACCGTCGGCTCCTCCGGTCGCCCCATCCACCAACTCATCGACGACGACGGCAAGTCCTCGCTCGTGGCCATGCTCCTGCAGGGCATCGCGCTTCGTCAGATAGGCCCGACCGGCGCCCGCGAGTGCGGCGTCAATAGCTGCCCCGAGACCGGGATCCACGACCAGTCCATCATCGAGACGGCGTGCTCCCCGGGTCCGCATGGTCGAGGCGAACCCACTCTCGACGTCATCCTCGATTGCGGCGCCAGCCGACTCCACGCGAGAACGAGCGGCGGCGACCCTGGCTGCGGCCGCTCCGGCGCGCTCGGTCGCCGTCACGCCCAGGGCCGCGGCACGCTCCCAGCCCGCGGACGCAGCCTCGCGGGCGACGGCGGCGGTCCGTTCGTGCTCACTCGTTTCTGACAGGGTCGCATCCGCAGCCACGTGCGCCGTCCGGGCATCAGCCGACTGTTCCGATGCCGTTGCCGCCCGCGCCTCCTCCTCCCCAAGGCGTCGCTGCGCATCTGCTAATCGGCGACGGGCTGCCTCGGTTTCGGCGGCCCTGGCAGTGGTGGCGCGGCGAAGCGCGCCAGCGTCGGCATCCCGCTCGCGATTGGCGGCCTGGAGAACAGCCAATTCGGCCAGCGCGGCGGTCAGCTCGCGGTCGGCGTCACTCCGCGCAGCGTCGAGTGAGGGGTCCCGATCCGGGACCGGGGCCGCCAGTCGCCGACGCTGGACCCCGAGATCTGTTTCGGCAGTGGCTCGCTCGAGGCCAATACGTTCGCGGTCGCGTGCCAAGGCCGCGCGTTCAGAGGCCAGGCGACCCTCCTCCAACTGGGCGGCGGTCAGGGCCGCCCGGGCGCCGTCGGCGATGCGCCGAAGCTCGGCACCGGACCGTGCTCGCTCCTCCAGGGCCGTCGCCGCGGCCGTCGCCGCGGATTCCAGGTCGGCCAGCTGGGCGAACGCGGCGTCCACCTCGACCCTCCCGGTCGCCACGGCGACCGCGGCGCCAGCGATCCGGGTTGCCGCGTCGTGCCAGCGAGCGTGCGCAGCCGCCAGGAGAGCCGCGACCAGGTCATCCCCGGCGGAATCGCGCGATGCCGCCTGCTCCGCCTGGACGGCGAGGCGGCGGACCTGTGGTCGCAGTTCGGCAACGATGTCCTCGACCCGTGCCAGGTTCGCCTCGGACTCGGCCAGTTGCTCCTCCGCCCGACGACGTCGCCGCTCATGACGCCGAACGCCAGCGACCTCCTCGAACAACGGTCGACGTTCCTCGGGTCGCAGGGCAAGGGCCTGGTCCACCATCCCCTGACCGATGAACAGGAAGGCGTTCTCGGCGAGATGGGCCGAATCCAGCAGATCGACGAGATCGCGAAGCCTGACCCGCTGCCGGTTGAGGAGATACTCGTTCTCACCCGAACGATAGAGGCGCCGACCAAGCTCGACCACGCTGTACTCGACCGGCAGCATCCCGTCGCTGTTGTCGAGCGTCAGCTGGACGTCGGCCATACCGACGGCGGAGCGACGTTCGGATCCGGCCCAGATCACGTCCTCGGACTTCCTCGATCGGAGGGCGCGGCCCTGCTCGCCAAGCGACCAGCGAAGGGCGTCGGCCAGGTTGCTCTTGCCTGAACCGTTGGGTCCGACCACGGCACTGATCCCAGGCCCGAACGTGACCTGGGTGCGTTCCGCGAACGACTTGAAGCCCTGCAGTCGGACGGACAGCAGACGGGCGGGCGCCGTCATGCTCCCTCCATCCCGCCGCCGGTCTCGGCATGCGAATCCGACCCAGCCAGCAGCACGAGCGCCTCGGCCGCGGCGTTCGTCTCGGCGACCCGCCGTGACGACCCAACACCCGTCCCGACTCCCCGACCGTCGACCCGCACTTCGATCCGGAATACGCGGTCATGATCCGGTCCCACGGCCTCCAGGATCTGGTACTCGGGCCGGGTCCCCGAGAGGCGCTGGGTGAGTTCCTGGAGGCGGCTCTTGGGGCTCTTGAGCGTTGATTCCGCGGGCGCCTCGGAGAGTTCTGGGTGAGCCTGCGCACTCACCCAGCGCGCCGCGACCTCCCATCCAAGGCCCAGGTAAATGGCTCCCACCACGGCTTCGAGCGCCGCGGCCAGGAGCGACGGCCGGACCCGCGCATCCCGGAGCGACTCGCCCAACCCGAGGTGCAGCGCGTCACCGATCCTGAGACGCGTGGCGATCCGGGCCAGCCCGGTGGCGCTGACAATGCCGGCTCGCCGCGCCGACAGGAGGCCCTCGTCGTCGTCCGGGTAGCGCTCGTACAGTTCGCGCGCAACGACCATGCCGATAACGGCATCGCCGAGGAATTCGAGCCGTTCGTTGTGACCAGTGGCCGCTTCCGGATGTTCGTGGACCCACGAAGCGTGCGTCAACGCCTGAGTCAGCAGAACACGATCAAGATCCGGCAGCCCAAGGTTCGCGATGAAGGCGTCGATCCGATCCACGGTGCGGGGTGTGTCCGCTTCCCCTGGATCGGTGATGGCGGGACCCTGAGGCCCGACCCTCAGGAGGACCGCTCGTCGATGTACTCGGCGGCGTCCTGGACGGTCCGGATCCGCTCGGCATCCTCGTCCGAGATCTCCGTCCCGAACTCTTCCTCGAGGCTCATGATGAGTTCGACGAGATCGAGGGAGTCGGCGTTGAGATCATCGACGAACGATGCCTCGGGCTTGACCTCTTCCTCATCGACACCAAGCTGCTCGACGACGATCTTCTTGAGGCGCTCGTATGTGGTTGCCACTGACTCCCTCCTGGGGGTGGGGCCCGGCGGTCACCCGCCGGAGGTGTCTCTTGCGATCTGGCCGAGCACGCCGTTCATCAAACGACGCATCGAGTCTCCGCTGTACGTCCGTGCCAGTTCGACCCACTCGGCGATCGCCACCCGGGCCGGCGTGGCCGAGTGTAGCACCTCACCGAGGGCGCAACGGAGCAACGCCCGGTCCATTCGGGCCAGCGAAACGACCGGGTAACGAGGCGCCACGACGGCGATTCGCGCATCGATCGTGTCGCGATGGCGGATGACGATCTCCACGAGGGAGCGCGCCAACTCCGCCGTCTCCGGGTCGCCCTCGCCATCGGCCAGAGAGCGCTCGAGGATCGAGTCGGCAGATCGCTGTCCGAATTCAGCCTCGAAGACCGCCGCCAGGGCCGTCCGGCGGGCCGCTCGTCGGCTGCGCAGGCGGTCAGTCGCCGATGCCATCAACGATGACCGTGACCGAACCGAGCCGCAGGCCGAGCAATCGTTCGACCGCTCCGGCGACAGCCACCCTGGCCTCGGCGCCGACCACGGAGAGGTCCGCGTTGGGGCGAGCCGTTACCCAGACCCTGATATCGACGAGATCCTCATGCGTCCTGACGACGACCGGCGCACCACGGAAGAATGCCTGCCACCTCGGTCCGCCCCGGGCAACCCGCAGGACGCCTGGGACCTCGAGCGCTGCGAGACGTGCCATCGCCACGATGACGCCACGCCCCACGGACAGAACAGGCCCGCTCACAGGACTTCGACCGGATCGGCAATCCCGCCATGGGCATCAGCGGCCAGCGAGGACGACGCTTCGACAGCGCGATCAGTCTCGGCCGCCATAGCGGCGGCGATCAGCGCGGGCACGTTGGTTCGTGCCGTGTCTGCGGCCACGGCGCAGGCGTAGCCGATCATGCGGCGGCGGGCACTCCCGTGGGTGATGATCACCGAACCGCGCACGCCCAGCAGGGGGGAACCGCCCGCCTTCTCATAGTCGAAGACGTTGCGAATCCGCCCGACTCCCGGGCGCAGCAGCAGATACGCCAGCTTGCCGCGGATCGACCCACGAAACTCCTCCCGGAAGAGGTCGAAGATGAAGGTCGAGAGGCCCTCGAAGAACTTGATCACGACATTGCCGACCACCGCGTCCGTGACGACGACATCCGCAAGGTCGCCGGTCAGGTCCCTTCCTTCGACATTGCCGACGAAGCGCAGGCCCGACTGGTCCAGGAGTTCCGTCGCTGCCTGGATCCGCTGGTCTCCCTTGCCCTTCTCCTCGCCGATGGACAGGAGGGCGACTCGAGGATCACTGATCCCGAGGACCTGCTCGGCGAAGATCGTGCCCATTCGTGCGTACTGGGCCAGGTTGGCGGCCGTCGAATCAGGATTGGCCCCGATATCGAGGAGCACGAAGGGTGCGCCGCGGCGGATCATCTGAATCGCGAGGGCGGGACGGTCCACACCAGGCAGGCGGCCGATTCGCAGGATTGCGGCCGCCATCCCTGCGCCGGTATGACCGGCCGTGACGACCGCGTCGGCCTGACCGTCGCGGACGAGATTGCAGGCGACGAGGATCGAGGCGTCCTTCTTCTCCCGGAGCGCCTTTGCTGGGTACTCGTCCATCTCGATGACCTGCGTGGCATGCACGATCCGGACATTCGGAGCGAGTGCGCCGGCGAGTTCGCGCAGGCGCGTTTCATCGCCGACCAGGATCACCTGGTCATCCGGGCGGGTTCGAGCGTGGTCGAGGGCGCCTGAGACGAGCTCAGACGGGCCGTGGTCGCCGCCCATCGCGTCAACCGCGATCCGGACTCCGCGGACGTCCGGCGGCGGTGCGACGGGTTGGCTGTTCACCGGGTCAGGACGCGGGCTCGTCCTTGGCCGTCTTCAGCTCGAGGACCGGCCGTCCGCCGTAGTACCCGCAGTTCGGGCAGGCGCGGTGCGATCGCTTCGGCTGGTGGCAGTGCGAGCACTCCTCGAGCTTCGGAAGCTCGATCGCGAGGTGTGCACGTCGATCTCCCTGGCGAGCGTGGGAGACTCGTCGCTTGGGCACGCCCATGGTGTCGTGATGCTCCTTTCGAGGCCCGCGTCATAACCTGGCGGGTTGGTTGCGAGTCGCGAGGGCGCGACGGGACATGTCAGTTCGGACGCGGAGCGGCCTGCGCCGCAGCGCTGGGCCGATGGCGGAGTCTACTCGGTATCGGCGTCGCCGTCGACCCGGAAGGCCATCAGCGCGGCCAGCCGGGGATCGATATCTGCACCGTCGTGGTCCTCATGGCGATCCCCGAGGCGCTCACCGCACACGATGCACAGGCCGGGACAATCGGGCTGGCAGAGCGGGGCGATGGGTGCCGCCAGCGACACCGCTTCTCGAAGAAACGTCTCGAGCTCCAGCTCATGATGATCGTTGAGGCGAGTGGCGTCCGGATCCAGGGACCGGTCCGCGGCAGCTCCCGACTGGAGGTCGATGCTCGGCAGCACCTCTTCCCGGAAATCCATTGCCAGCGTGGACAGCGCCGGGCCCAGGCAGCGTGAGCACTCGCCGGTCAGGGCCGTTCGAAGGTGGCCGTCGACGATGAGGCCCCGATTGGTTCGCGCGATATCCAGGCTGCCCTCGATCGGACCGGCCAGAACGAGGCCGTCATCGAGCGGGATCTGGATCCCCGTCAGATCGAACCGCCTCGCTTCGCCGGGACCCTCTGCGAGGAGCCCGGCAAGCGGGAGGTTCAGGGGCGCTGGCCGGGTCACCGGTAGCCGGGCTGGCCGTCGTCCTCGTCGTTGACGTCGTCGTTCGCGACGTACTCGGCCCCATCGTCGGGTCCGTTGTCAAAGGATGCGTCCACCTCGGCGGCCGCAAGCTCGACGCGACGATCATCGAGGACCGCGATCCCCTTTTGAACGCCCGCCAGGGCTTTGCCGACCTCTGACTCGAGGGTCTCGAGGAGGCCGAGCGCATAGTCATCGGCTCCTGCGCGCGTGCCCTCGGCAGCCGATCGGGCATCGTCGACGATCTTGCGCCCCTCTTCCTCGGCGAGCTCGAGGAGGCCTCGCTCGCCGATCAGGAATGCCGCCTGCTCCTGGGCGCGGCTGACGATGCGACTCGCCTCTTCTTCGGCCTTTTCGATGATCCGCTCACCTTCGGCATTGATCCGCTTCGCGGCTCGAACTTCTTCGGGTATCGCGACACGGAGCTGATCGACGAGGTCGAGCACCTGGTCCCGATCGACGATCGCGCTCCGCGTCAGGGGCAGCGCCTTACCTGTCGCGATCAGGGATTCGAGTCGCTCGAGGAGGAAGATGATGTCCAGCGCAGAGGCCTCCAGCAGTGCGAGTCAGCTGGAAGTATGGCACGCGGCCGCGGCTTTCATCGCGAGGCGAGCGCGACCTCGAGGGCGGTGACCGCTGCGGGCGGGATCATTCCGCTCACGTCACCCCCGAACGAGGCGATCTCCCTGACGAGACTTGAACTCACGTAGCCGTGCTCGACCGCGGTCATGAAGAACACCGTGTCCACCTCGGGGGCGAGGCGGCGGTTGTTGTGGGCCAGCTGCATCTCGGCCTCGAAGTCCGACACGGCCCGCAGGCCGCGGACGATGGACGTCCCGCCGTACGACCGAACCGCCTCCACGGTCAGCCCATCGAACGAGTTGACGTCAATCCGGTCGACGGGCAGCCCGGCTTCGGCGATGGCCGCTCGCAGCACCGTCATTCTCGTCTCGGCGTCCAGGAGAGGCTCCTTGCGTGGGTTCCTGAGGACGGCGACGATGACGCGATCGAACACGCCGAGGGCTCTTCCCAGGACATCGAGGTGGCCATTCGTCACTGGATCGAACGATCCCGGATAGACCGCGACGCTCACAGTTGCGCCTCCGCTGGCTGGACCACGCGATAGAAGGTGAGCGCCGTATCGCCGAAGCGGCGTGCTCGATCCGATGCTAGCAGTCCGATCCGCTCGGGAGGCTGGTCCCGCCAGAAGTGTTTCGCCACCACCACCCCGGACGCCGACACGAGGGCCGATTCTCCGCCCAGGATCTCGAGTGCCGAAATCAGCAAGTCCGGCTTGTCATACGGCGGGTCGATGATGACCACGTCCCATGCCCCGTCCTGGGACGCCAGGCCCGACCGGAGCCACCTCAGGACGTCGGACTCGACGATCCGCGCCGCAGTTCCGCCCAACCGCGAGCGGTCGACGTTGGCGCGAATGACGGCGATGGCCTTCCGATCCCGCTCGACGAAGGTCGCCACGCCAGCGCCGCGCGAGAGGGCCTCGATTCCGGCCGCTCCGCTGCCGGCGAACAGGTCGAGCACCCGGCGATCGCGAAGGTCAGGCTCGAGGATCGCGAACAGGGCTTCCTTCACCCGGTCGGACAGCGGGCGGGTCACGTCGCCCGGCGCGTCAAGACGCAGCCCGCGCGCTGTTCCGGCGATGACTCGCCCTGCACCACCATCCGAAACCCGCGGGCTCACGTACTCGACTCTGCCTCGCCCCGAGCGACCGGCGAAAGCCAGCCGACTCGGAGTTCCGCTTCCAGCGCGTCATGCCCGCTGATGAGCAGGCCTGCCGAGTCGAGGAGCGTCTCGGCAACCTCCCGGGCGCGGATCGCGAGATCTCGATGCTCGTCCCGCTGGAGAGAGGCAACGCGGAGCGCGGGCAGCCCACTCTGCTCGAAGCCAAGGACATTCCCCTCGCGCCGAAGCGCCCAGTCCTTCTCCGCCAGGGCAAAACCGTCCCGTTCGTCGCAGATGGCGGCGAGGCGCGCGCGGGCCGTCTCATCCTCAGAGTCCGACACGAGGACGCAGAAGGACTCCTCCCGGCCTCGGCCCACCCGACCGCGCAGCTGATGCAGCTGGGCCAGGCCGAATCGATCGGCGTTCTCGATGATCATCATCGTCGCCTCAGGAACGTCGACGCCCACCTCGACGACCGTCGTCCCGACCAGCACGTCGAGCAGACCAGCCTGGAACCGTGCCATCTCCGCGTCGCGATCGGACGGTCGGAGCTTTCCGTGGACCAGCCCGACCCGAAGTGGCGCGAGCAACGCCGTCAGTCGCGTTGCTTCCGCCTCGGCAGCGACGGCGGTCGACTCGATGATCGCTTGATCCGGCGGACCGAAGAAGTCGAACTCGGCCGCGCCTGAGTCAGACGTCTCGGCGGGTACGATCAGCGGGACGACCACGAACGTCCGGTTTCCTCGAGCAGCCTCGGCCCGGACACGATCCCACGTCCGGTCCAGATCGACGAAGCCCCGGATCCCGGTCCTGACTGCTACACGGCCCTCGGGCGGGGTCCGCAGGTCGGTGACGTCGAGATCTGCGTACAGCACCTGGCCGAGTGTTCGCGGAATCGGTGTCGCGGTCATCAGCAGCACATGGGGCACCGATCCGCCTTTCGCCTCGAGCGCGGCCCGTTGCTCTACCCCGAAGCGATGCTGCTCGTCGATCACGGCGAGACCAAGGTCCGCGAAACGAACGGCCTCCGAGATCAGCGCGTGGGTCCCCACCACGACACCGGCCTGGCCCGAGGCGAGCAGGTCGCGGGTGCGGTTGGCATCCGATCCGCGCATTGAGCCGGTCAGGAGCTCGACGCCGATCCCGAGACTTCCGAGCATGTCGGCAAGGGTCCGCTGATGCTGGCGGGCGAGGAGGTCCGTCGGCGCCAGAAGCGCGCCCTGCCGCCCGGCCATCGCGGTAGCTGCCAGCGCCCACGCAGCGACCGCCGTCTTGCCCGAGCCCACGTCGCCCTGGAGGAGCCTGAGCATCGGCGTGGTGCTGGCAAGGTCGCTGCGGATCTGGTCGATTGAGGTCGCCTGATCCGGAGTCAGGTTCACGGGCCGCCCGACCTTGTTCGAGAGCGCTTCCGTTAGCGTCGCCCGGATGGCGGCGTCGCTTTGGTCGGTGATACTGACCGCCCGGCCATGCTGTCCGACTCGCTGGCGCCGACGTCCGACCATCCCGATCTGGAGCGCCAGCAACTCATCGAACGCGAGTCGGCGAAGAGCAGCGTCCCGACGTTCGAACGTCGTCGGGTAATGGGCCTCTTCGAGGGCCTCCCCGATCGCGACCAGCTGCACCTCGCGGCGGATTCGCTCCGGTACGTACTCCCGATAGGACGCGGCCGTCGCGTCCAGCGCCGTGCGAACGGCTCGACGCAGTGTGTTCGCGGTCAGGCCCGCCGTCAGCCGGTAGATCGGCACGATCCGGCCGGCGTGCAGCAATGCGCCGCCGTCATCGGCCTGGAATTCGGGGTTGTCCAGGGTCATCCGGTAGCCGAAACGGCGGAGCTTCCCGCTGACGACGATCGTGTCATCGACCTTGAGGCGTCGCTCGATGTAGCGCCGCCCGAACCAGGTCGCGTCGAGACTCCCGGTCTCGTCCTCGAGACGGGCAATGGTCCGCTGAATGCGGCGCCGAAACGAAGGTTCGACGCGCAGATCGGCGACCCGCACGCGCGCTGAGACGAGCTCGCCATCGGGGATCGAGGCCAGGTCCCCGATCCGGCGCATCTCCCGGAGATCGTCATACCGCCGCGGCACCCGGAACAGCAGGTCGCGGACGCGGGCGACTCCCATCCGTCGCCCGGCTCGCGAGAGGACCGAGGCACCGGGCAGCCCGGATAGACCCAGGGGCGTGTCCAGGAGCTGCAGCGGGTCCGTCGGTGGAGTCGGTCGGTTCGCTCGGCGCGGAGCCGGCTTGGCCGATGAGGACCGCCGACCGAACCCGTTCGTGCCGGCCACCTACTCGGCTGAAATCAGGAACGGGTAATGCGGCTGTCCGCCGTGGACGACCTCGACTTCGACCCCGGCAACCGCCTCGCCGATCGACTTGGCGAGGACCTCGGTCGACGCGAGATCCGTACCTTCCCCGTAGTAGATCGTGATCAGCTCGAACCCGGTCGGCAGCGACTTCACGGCTGCCAGGACGGCCTTCGTCTGATCCGTGTCAACCGCGACCAGTCCGTCATCAGGGTCGAGCGCGATCGTCTGGCCCTCGCGGACCTTCACCCCTCCGATCGTCGCGTTCCGGACCGCGGTCGTAATCGATAGCGTCTGGATGCCCCGGCCAGCAGCGGTCATCGAGGCAGCGTTGCCCTCGGCATCCTTGGTCGGATCGAGCGCCAGGAGCGCCGCGAACCCCTCGGCAGCGTTCCGGGTCGCCACGACCGAAACCGGGCGGTCGGCCATCTTTGCCACCTGGCGCGCTGCCATGACGACATTCGGATTGTTTGGAAGAACGAGGATCTCCCGGGCCGCGACTGCGTTGATGGCCTCGAGCAGCTCCCCGGTGCTGGGGTTGGCGGACTGGCCGCCGACCACCACGCGGCTCACGCCAAAATCACGGAAGATCGCAGCCAGCCCATCTCCCGCCGCAACGGCGATGACCGCCAACGAGAGCATCGCGGGTACGGCATCGTTCAGGTTCGGTTTGGGCGACGCTCCGATCCCGGGCCGCAGGTGGTCCGTGGCCGCCGACGATGGAGCGGCAGCGCCGTCCGTCGTCGAGGCGGCGCCCGCATGTCCGGCACCGGTGAACGCACTGGCCCGCGTCTCCCGGAGATCGCGAGCCTGGTGGTCCAGGTTTTCCACGCTGATCAGGGAGAGCGCCCCTAGTCCGAGCCCGTGGGCGATGACGAGGTCGGGGCGATCGTTATGGACGTGCACCTTGAGGGCTCGAAGGTCGCCAGCAACGAGAACCGAATCGCCGATGGTCTGGAGGTGGTCCCGAATCGCGTCAACGTCGAGGCTCTCCCCGGAGCGGGCCTGAAGGAGATACATCGTCTCGTAACCGAACCCCTCGTCGGCATGGGCAACCAGGACGGACGGCTTGATCGAGGCCGCGCCCGGGACACGCGCCTCCACTGGAGCACGACCGACGAGATAGAGAAGGGCTCCCTGCGCCAGGCGATACAGGCCCTGGCCGCCGGAGTCGACCACGCCAGCCTCACGGAGGATGGGCAGCAGCGATGGGGTTCGAGCGACGGAACGCTCGGCGGCATCAAGCGTGGCCGTGAGCACGACCTCGAGGTCGTTGTCCCGTTCCGCCGCGGCCACCGCTTCAGCCGCGGCGTCCCGAATCACGGTCAGGATCGTGCCCTCGACCGGCTTGGCCACAGCCCCGTACGCGGCGCGTGCCCCCAGGCTCAGCGCGTTTGCCAGATCGAGGCCATTGAAGCGCGACTTGCCGTTGAGCCCCTCCGAGAACCCCCGGAGGATCTGGCTGGTGATGACACCCGAGTTCCCTCGCGCGCCCATCAGGGCCCCGAACGCAGCCGCGGCCGCGACGCGCTCAGCGGTGCCCTTTTCTCCGACTCCCTCGGCTTCCATCAGTGCGGCCTTGACCGTGGCCAGCATGTTCGACCCGGTATCGCCGTCCGGAACAGGGAACACGTTGAGGGCATTGACCTCCTCGACGTGGGCTTCAAGATTCGCGACCGCCGCGCGGAACGCGCCAAGCAGTCCGGGTCCGTTGCAGGCGCGGCGGACCATCAGGCGACGTCCGTCCCACTATCGGCTAGATCCGAGGTCCCAAGGGAGGATCTGGTCGACCGTTCGGGTGGAACCGCCCCGGGCGTCGAATCGAGTCCGCCGATCCTGATCAAGAGCTCGTCAACCTCTCGGCCAAGCGAACGTCGGATCCGATATCGCACTGCCGAATCGACCTGTCGCGCGACCTCTGCGACCGGCAGGCCGGCGCGGACGCGAAGGCGGAGCCGGATCGCCAGTCGGTCTCCGGAGAACGAGATTCGCACGCCCGGAGTCCTGCCCACGAGCAGCGCCCGGACGCGCTCGAACAGGCCTGCCTCGAGACCGGCCACCCCATACGACGTGAGGGCGGCGGCGCGGGCGATGTCAGCCGCCGCACGACGGGTGACCAGGGCTCGACCGGGAATCTCGTCACGGGCCATTGAACGGGGTCCTCATGAGCGGGCGCTACCGATCAACGGAGTCGCTCTGGGTGCGTGCTATCATACCGCCCCGCTCGGGTACCACCGGCCCGGCTTGAATGACGAATTCCCCTTCGAGGACACTCATGGCCCGTTCCTGCGCGATCTGCGGCAAGGTTTCCATGGGCGGCTTCAATCCCCAGTCATCGGGGATGAACCGCGTCCGTGCGCACCGCCGCTACCAGCCCAACCTCCAGCCGCTCCAGACCAACGAGGGCGGCACGCCCAAGACGATCCTGACCTGCACCCGCTGTCGCAGGACGCTCACCAAGAGCGCCCGCTAGGTCGTCTCGCCACCAGTTCCTCGCTGACCGGCGGGCTCGAACCCCGGACCCCATGATCCCCGACCGGTCGCACCTGCGACCGGTCGCACCTGCGACCGGTCGCTTTCATGTCACCGAGTTGCCCGGACGCCGGTCCGCCGTGTCCAGCCAGAGTGTGAACGGGCCGTCGTTGACGAGCTCGACCGCCATCTCAGCCCCGAACCGTCCCATCGCCACCGTGACGACACCCTCCGCGCCGATCCGCTCGGCAACGCGCTCGTAGAGGCGCTCGGCCAGTCCCGGATGTGCGGCCTCTGTGAAACCAGGGCGTCGACCCCGCGACGTGTCCGCGAAGAGGGTGAACTGGCTCACGACGAGCGCGTCGCCCCCGATCTCCAGGATCGAGCGATTCGTCCGGCCCTCGGCATCGCGGAAGATGCGGAGCCCCACGATGCGCCGGGCGAGAGCGTCAGCTGCGGCGTCGTCATCGTCATGACCGACTCCGAGCAGGATCACAAGGCCGGGACCAATGGACGCGACCACGACATCATCGATGCGAACCGAGGCGATGGATACGCGCTGGAGCAGGGCTCGCATCAGCGGGAGGTCGCGCCGAGCGCGGCACGCCAGAGCCCGCCGATCGTGACTGCCCACGGGACCAGCAGGATCGGCGAGTCCGCGCCGCCAAACCAACCGGCCTTCACGACACCGATGACGCCGAGCGCGCCGATTGCCGCGATCGCCAGACCCTGGACCACGAAAGCCCACCGAACGCGACCCGCCATCCGCCTCCAGGCGCTGCGATCACCGGCATCTGCCGCCCTGGCAACAGTCGGGTCGGCGACTCTGGCAGCGCGATCCACGACGCGCCTGAACCACCCGGGTGCGTGAACGATCGATGCATACGCGATCCCCGCGTAGGCGATCCCACCGAGGACGTCGACCACGTAGTGATCCGCGAGATAGACGATCACGAACCAGACGCACGCGGCGTACGCCAGCATCAGCCAGCCCGGACGTCCGAACGACCGGCGCGCGAACAGGAACGCGAGGAACGGGTAGCCGGCGTGCAGCGACGGGAAGGCCGCCACCTGGTTCGGGTTCACCTCGTAGATGGCGTAGCTGTACAGGTATCGCCCCTCGAACCCGAACAGGCGGGCGAGATCAGAGAAACCCTGGGCCTTGAGATACGTGATGGCGGGCTCCCCATCCGGGCCGGGGATCAGGCCGTGGGCCGCAGCCCACCACGGAGGCGCGACCGGCAGCATCAGATAGGTCGCGAAGCCAGCCATCGACAGCAGGATCAATGCCGCCACGAAGTCGTAGTAGGCGCGGCGACGTCGAACCCAGAGGAGGAAGGCAACGGCGAGTGGCAAAGGGAAGTGAAGGAAGTAGAAGATCGTCCCGGCGATCGCCCAGGGATCCATTCCGGTCGCCGGGTGAAGTGCGTCCTGGAGAACCTGCGTCGGCAGTGCGCCGCCGAACAGCGCCCGCTCGATGCCAAGGATGTCGGACGAGTGGATCACACGGTTGATGTCGTCGGCAAAGCCACGCATCAGCTCATAGGCGAGGAAGAGGCCGATGAACGGCACCCAGTCGCGAATGAACAGGCGGCCGCGACCGAGGAGCACGGCCGCAAGCCCAAGACCGAGCAACAGGACGTCGGGGGTGATCGAAATCCCGCTTGCGATCATGAGGGCCGACAGGACGGCGATATAGCCGACGATCGTGAGGAGCAGGAGGCGGTCGTTGCGGCGGTGCAGCCCGGCCAGCGCTGGGTCGCCGGTAGTTCCCCCGGCGCGTGGCATCGGCACCAACGGGTCATAGCGGATCTGGGTCAGGTCGGTTGGGTCCTCGTTCGCCGCGCCGGCCGACTCCTCGGTCAAGGAACGAGATCCCTGGGATGCGGCGGATGGGGTGCGGGGACATTGGGCGGCGTCGGCCTGCCGGCCTCCCGCCAGGCGGTACCGTCGGCCCGAAGCGCGGCCAGCCGGTCGCCGAACCGCTCGAGGGCCGCGGCCTCCGCCGACGCCGGCAGCATCACGTCCCAGTCGCGCAGCTCGTCCGGAGTCTCGAGATCCAACGGGCCCGAGCGAAAGATGAAGACGGGGACACCCGCGCGCTCGATTTCGCCCTGGATCGTGCGCGCGAGGTGCCGCGGGAGTGTCGCCACCGTGCTCATCCGGTCCCGAGGGATCGGCGGAACACCGCCGTTGAGCGTGTACTGGTAGCCCTCGTCGGCCAGGGCGCGGACGAGGCGGATCTCGCGAGCCATGTCCCGTCCCTTGATCCAGAGCGCCGATCCGACCACCAGGACATCCGCGGCCAGGCCGCCAACCAGCTCCGCCGTGTCCCGGTTGACCCCGCCATCGACGTGGACCTCGGCGCCGTGGAGCTTGTGACCGAGGTACTCCCGTGCTGCCAGGATCTTCGCCCGCGCAACGTCGGCCATGAACGACTGGCCGCCGAATCCCGGCTCCACTGTCATCACCATGATCAGATCCAGCAGGTGCCGATACGGTTCGAGGGTCGACAGCGGCGTCCCCGGACGCAGCGAGAGTCCGACCGCGCGGCCGGCATCCCGGATCTTCCGAAGGACAGGCTCGATCGGAACATTCACCTCGACGTGAATGGTCACCGAATCACAGCCCGCATCGAGGAACTCGTCGACGTACCGATCAGGCTCGGAAATCATCAGGTGGGCATCGAACGGGAGAGTCGATCGACGGCGCAGTGCCTTGATGGTCCGGGCGCCGAACGTGATGTTCGGGACGAAATGGCCATCCATCACGTCAAGATGGATCCGATCAACCCCCTCGCGCTCTGCGCGGCGTACGGCATGGGCGAGGTTGCCCAGGTCCGCATCGAGAATGCTCGCAGCGACCCTGGCCCGCCCTCGCTCCGTGACGGCGGGTGCGGGGATGGCGCGCGGCCGCGACATCAGGCTTCGACTCCGGCCGGCAGGCCCGCCTCGCTCCGCTCACCGCGGAGGGCCGCCGCCGAGGAAGCCTCGAGCAGCTCGCGCCGGCGAGAGACGGCTGCGACCGGAGCGGCCCCGGCCCGGTCCGCGGCCAGCTGTCCGCAGGCTGCGCCGATTTCCTGGCCCCGATTTCGGCGGATCGTGACGGGGATTCCATCCGCCCGGAGACGCTCGGCGAATTGCTCGATCACGAACATCGGGCTGGCCGACCAGGGTGTATGCGCGACCGGGTTCATCGGAATGAGATTGACATGGCAGAGGGAGCCCCGCAGGAGCACCGCCATCGATTCCGCGTCCTGATCCGTGTCGTTGATGCCCCCGATCATGGTGACCTCGTAGCTGACCCGCCGACCGGTCTCATCGGCATGCCTTCCAGCCGCCGCGACGACCTCGGCCACTGGCCAGCGCCGATTGAGCGGAACCAGCACATCCCGGAGTGGATCGCGCGCCGCGTGGAGGCTGACCGCCAGGGTGAATTGCGGGCCAAGGGCGGTCAATCGATTGATGCCGGGCACCACCCCCGACGTCGAAACCGTGATATGGCGCGCGCCCAGGCCCAGGCGCGCCGGATCGTTGAGAGCGGCGACCGCCTCGAGCACGCGGTCGAGGTTGAGAAGTGGCTCACCCATCCCCATGAAGACGACGTTGGTCAGGCGACGACCCCTGGCCGCGAGACGCCTGGCGGCGTGGCGAACCTGGTCGAGGATCTCCGCCGTTTCGAGGTTCCGCCCGAACCCGAGTTCACCCGTGGCGCAGAACGGGCAGGCCACCGCGCAGCCCGCCTGGCTCGAGATACAGAGCGTGTTCCGCTCACGCCGGTCAGTACCGCCCGGGTAGTGCATGAGCACGCTCTCGATCGCCGCATCGTCATGGAGCCGGTGGAGGGCCTTCTCGGTACGGCCAGCGTCGGATACCACGAGCTCCGTACTCGCCATC
>JBBQMH010000031.1:0-23777 GCA_038328755.1 Candidatus Limnocylindrales bacterium | reverse complement strand
GGTCAACCTGTCAAACGCCGTGGCTCCGGGCTCCCTCAGCTTCAGGGCGCGGCCACGGCCGCCCGGATCGCGGCCAGGACGGCATCCGAGACCGCCGCCGTCCCTCCGACGATGACGGCGCGTCCTGGTGCCAGGCGAAGGATCTGGGCGGCAACCGAGGGCGGCAGCGCCAACGGGTTCGTGATGACCATCGGGGACCGGCTCGCCGCCGCCGCCGCCGCGCCAGCCAGCGCGTCGGGGAAGTTGAGCCCGGTCGCCGCATAGATCACCGGCACGCCGGACCCGAAGGTCGCGGCCACGGCGGCCGAGGTCGTATATCGATCTGGTCCGGCCAGGCGCGTCAGGATGGCCCCGGGTACCACTGCCGCGATCGTCGCGGCCGCAGCATCGCTGACGATTCCGGTTCCACCGACCAGGACGATCTGCGTCGGCGCAAGGCGAACGAGTTCGGCCAGGACGACGTCGGGGATCGCGTCAGGCGGTGTCAGGAGGACCGGCCCACCATCGCGGGCGGCGGCGGGAGCGGCGGATACGGCATCGGCGAACCCAAGGCCGCTAGCGACGTAGGCGATCGGCGCCCCTGCCGGGTACGTGGCCGCCGACAGGGCCACGGCCGTCGCGAAGCGGTCGGTCCCGGCTACCCGGGTCGCTCCGCCCGGGGCGAAGGCTGCGAGATCGGCCAGCACGCCGTCGGATACGGCGCCTGTCCCGCCGGCGACCACGATCCGGCCTGGCTGGAGCCTCGTGAGCTGGGCGGCCGTGGCAGCCGGGATGGAGGTGGGTGTCACCAGCAGGACCGGAGCCCCGGCGGCCCCGGCGGCCGCAGCGGCGGCGAGCGCATCCGGGAACTTGCCGCCGGTGGCGACATACGCGACGCTGATGCCCGGCGCGTACGCATCCGCGGCGACCGCCGCAGCGGTGGCGTACCGGTCCGCCCCCGCGATCCGGACCGTTCCGAATGCGCCGACGATGGCGCCCCAGAACAGGCTGGTTCCCCGGTCGTAGCCGAGCGTCCACATCCCGACGCCGGCCAGGCCCCGGGTGGTCGCGAGGCCGTATTTCGTGCGGAGCGTCGTGGCGTCGTCGTAATAGGTCTGAGTCCAGAGGCCCGTCGCCGGGTCCTGGATGGCAAACCACTTGGTGCCCTCGAGCTGGTCGTACGCGATCGATGTCCCGGGCGGGATCTTGGACAGGGAGTCACCCGGAATGAACACCCCGGCAGAGCTCGTGGCCTTCGCATTGAGAGCGCCCGAGGTCGTATTCCACGACCGGCCGTAGTACGGCAAGCCAAGCAGGATGCGGTTCGCCGGCACGCCTTTGGAGGCGTAGAGGTCGAGCGATCCGGTCAGGCTCAGGCCGCCGTCGGCCCGTACGATCGGCGCGATGCTGCCCGCGGGGCTGGAGCCCGAGCTTCGGTAGCTGTATCCCATCAGGAAGACACGATCGGCGCCATTGGCCAGCGCCTTGAGCGCCATCCCCGCTCCGGAGACCGAGCCGTTCGTCGCGACCGATACCCTCGCGTCGGGATTCGAGGCACGGAGCGCCGCACGAATCTGTCCGACGAAGGTCCCGTAGGCCGTGAAGTTCGCGTTGTACAGCAGTTCGACATCCAGGTTGACCCCGTCGTAGCCATTCGCTGAAACCAGGCCAGCAATGGCGCTCGCCGCCGTGGCCATGGCCACGGGATCGGTGAAGAACGCCGTGTTCTTGTCGTAGCCGAACGACGTCACGGTGAGATCGACGCGGACTCCGGCCGCGTGGGCATTGCTGACGATGGTTGCCGCGGTCGAGCCCATCACGGCCGCGTAGCCGCCCCCGCTGGTCGAGATCGTCCCGCTCGCTGTCAGGCCGACCGAGAACAGGGCGATGTCCGTCAGCAGGTCATAGCGAAGGTAGGCGTTCGTCGTGGAGTCGATCTCCCAGTAGGGGAGGTACCCGTAGACCTCGGCCGATAGGCGATGGGCGAACGCCGACGCCGGCACGGGGGCCGCAGGCGCGACCCGGGCCACCCCCGGAACGGGCGGCGGAACCACCGCGGCCATGACGGGCGACAGCGAGCCGGCGAACAACAACAGCAGCGCTGCCGCGAACAAGCCGATCCGATGACGACGGAGGCGGTCGGGGAGCCTGATGGTTCGGGGCAAGGGCACGAGTCCTCTGATCAGGGAATGGCGGGGGGCGGGGGGCCATCCTACGACCGATCCCGCCGGTAGGCCTCCGGTCAACGGGCGAGCGCGTGAAGGCCGTCCCGGTTCGATCTGCCCGGTATGATGCCGGGGATGTCAGATCGCGGACTTCCCATCGCCGACACCGCCCTGGCCTGCCCGTTCATCGCCTTTGAGGACGATCGTGAGGGCCGGGCCTTGAGTCCGGACGGGCGCCACCGCTGCTACGCGGAGGTTCGACCGGCCCCCCGGGCCCTGGCCCACCAGGAGGCCTACTGCCTCACGTCGGCATTCTCGGTCTGTCCGACGTTCCTGGATTGGGCGAGGCGCGAGGCCGCCCAGACGCGCCCCGCGCCGGTCGCCGATCCACTCGTGGAGGAGGCCGCGGGCCGCGCAGCGTCCGCGGGAGCCCGTGCGGACGCCGAACTGATCAGCGACGAAGCCCGGCGTAACCCACCCCGGGACTGGCTGTCGCCACCGCCGTGGATGAGCTCAGGCCCGGACGATGAGTCGGAAGGCCGCGAGGCCGCGGATGACGACCCCGGACCTCAGCCCGTTCCCCCACGGGGGAGCGGCTTGTCCGGGTCATTCGCGGACCGGATCCTGGCGGACCCACCTACGCTTGAGCCGTCCGCTACCTGGGTACCTCCTGTGCCCCGGACGCCGACTGTCGATCCACGGGTCGAAGGCCCGGCCGATTCCGACGAGGATGACGAGGAAGACGAGGAAAACGCGCGACCGGCGAAGGAGGAGCGGTCGTCGCGCCGCGCCCGTTCGGGACAGGGTCGCGATGCCGCTCGCGCATCGAGGGTGCGGATCGCCCCGTCCTGGGAACGTGCGCCGCGCCGTGAGGCATACCCGACCCTGAAAACGCGGATTGGCCTCGGGCAACTATCGGTGAGCCCGATCCTGTTCTGGATCGTTGCGCTCGCCATTGCGGTGGTCGTGCTCTTCTCACTGCCGGCGATCCTGGGCATCGGCAATCCACCAACTCCGACGTCTGCCCCGACTCCATCGGCCAGCGCCGGCGGCCTCGCGGCGAGCTCGGCGCCCGAGGGACCGACACCCGTTCCTCAGCCAAGTGCGCAGGTGTACGTGGTTCAGGCTGGCGACACGATGTCGCGGATTGCGAACCGCTTCAGCATCCCGCTCCAGCTCCTGATCGACGCGAACAAGGAAGCGATCCCGAATCCGGACAAGCTCCAGCTCGGCCAGGAGGTCATCATCCCGCTGACGACGCCGACGCTCCTGCCGAACGAGGCCCCATCGCCGAGTCCGTAGGGGTGGACCCGCGGGGCGGCCGGCCCTAGCGCGGGGTCAGGTTGATCGAGGTGATCTTGCCGGCCTCGACACGGAAGGACGCATCGAGGTGCTGCGACAGCGCGCCTGGACGAACCGTGAGGACGTCAGCCTGGTACGTGGCGCCAAGATCCTTGACCTCGCCGGGGATCATCTTCAGTCCGCTTTCGGCGCGCAGGAACCAGCCACCCACCTGCTCGATGCCGCGCAGCGTCCGCGCGTTGTCACCGACGTGGATCCGCATCTCGACGCGTTCGTCCATCAGGGCCACGGCCCCGGGTCGATCGCCGTCGTTGAGCTTTTCGAAGAAGACTTCCATCGTGTCGACTGCACCCATGCGGGCAGTGTACGAGGGCTTGCTCGTGACCGCCCACCGCCGCTAGAACCCGCCCCCGGCGCCGCCGCCCCCACCTGAGCCGCCACCACCGAAACCGCCACCTCCACCCGATCCGCCAGACGAGGGTGCGCTCCCGATGGTCCCGAGCGCAGAGAACATCCCGCCGATGTTGGGGATACCGGACGAGGAAAACAGTCCCCCCGAACCGCCAACGCCCCGCGAGGCACCCGTGGACAGGCTGGTGCCGCTGTGGCTCTGGTACCAGGTCGGCAGATATCCGACCTGCTGTCCGCTGGCCTCCGAGTCCGCCATGGTGCGGCCGAGGACGTCCTCGACCTTGTCCGATAGCCCGAGGGCCACGGCCCAGACGACGGCCTGATCCGGTGTCTCGAGCCAGGAGAGGCCGGATTCCTTGACGACCTGGTCCATCGACCGGGCCTGCTCCATCGTCCTGGCCAGTGTTCTCCTGTAGGCGAACAGCCAGGCCCGCGACATCGCGCCGGCCATCGTCCGCGCCGGCATGACGCCGGCGAGCAGCTGGGTGATCAGTCCGGCCGCGATGGCGGCACCACCGACCAGCGTCAGGCCACTGGCGGGAAGGCTCAGTCCGGCCCAGATCGCGACGACTCCGGCGCCGAGCTCGAGGAACCCGATCGTGCGCCATCGGCTGACGACGCTGGAAGGGCGCTTGCCGAACCAGCCCGCAGCGACGGCATTGTCCTCGAGCTGTTGCTGGAATTTCGGAACATCCGTCGCCAGCTTTGGGACCTCGTCCGGTTCGATCGTCCCGTCGCTCGCCAGCGAGTGGAGGCGGGTCAAGAGGTACTTCTCGGCGCTGCCCAGGGGACGGCGCGAGGCCAGTGCGAGGCGGGCGCGAGCGATCGCTTCACGATCGCCGGCACGAGCGATCGCTTCACGATCGCCGGAATGAGCGATCGCTTCGCGCTCGCCAGCGCTCGTCGTCCGGGGCCGGAGGGTGTTGGCGAGGATCGGCGCCGCAGCGGCAGAGGCCGAGGCAAGGTCGGCCATGGCCTCCTGCTCGGCACGCGCCCCGACATCAATGTTCAGCTTCGTTCGGCCAAGTCCCAGGAACCCGTGCTCCTCGCGGAATGCGACGGAGCCACGGCTGGCGAGATCCATGAGGGCCGTCGTGAGGGACCGTCGCGAGGTGTTCCCGTCCATCACGAGGGTCCCGATTGCCGCAGTCATCCCGGAGGGCGGCGCCGGAACGAGGATCGAGTCCGAGTCGAGGTAGACGGGATCGCGCCCATAACGAAGCCAGTGGAAGACGGCCCAGCCGGCCAGACCGAGGAGCGCGAGAGCTCCCCCGAAGATCCCGATCACCGCATTGAGCTGGCGCGCAAACTCCAGTCGATGGGCATGCTCGGGCGTTGCGGCTGCATCGACTCGTTGCATGGCCGCCAGCACGGCACCGTTGAGGTCGCCCGCGACGAGCAGCGGAAGCATGTCCTCATCGAAGATCTTCTGGCGCTCGCCGTCCGTGAGGAACGTCGAGCGGAAGCCGGCGCCCGCGAACAGGCGCACCTGCCCGTGGACGAGTGACGGGTCAAGGTCGAACAGGATCACCAGTCCGTCGTCAAACCCCCGCCGTCCGATTCCCCACTGGTCGATGAGGGCCGCTGCGTTGGAGTCGGAGGTGCCCTCATCGATCTTGTAGGGCCAGACCTGGGTGTAGACGACGACCTCGGCACCGGTCCTCGCCTCGATTGCATCGATCGTCGACTCGAGGGTCACGATGGTCGACGGCCGAAAGACGCCGGCGTAGTCGTAGACCGCGCGGTCGATCGTCGGCTCCGGAAAGGGAGGGCCCGGAGCGACGGGATCGGCCGCCAGCGCGGGGCCAAACGGGAGCAGGAAGGCCAGCGCAAGCCCGACGGCAAACGCTACGCGGCGTTTCAGCATCGCTGGACCCCCTAGACGACGATCCTGCGACCCGCGTTGAGCATCCCGAGGAGCGTTGCCACCACGCTGATGATCAACGACCCGAGCAAGGCTCCGACGAACGAATCGGAGGTGAAGTTCGGCGGGAATCCACCGATCGTGAAGCCCAGGCCGAGCTGCGTCGAGACGAAGCTCACCAGGAGCAGCAGGACGGCGTTGAGGACGAAGGCGAAGACGCCCATCGTCATGAGCGTGATCGGGAAAGAGAGGAGGCGAAGGATCGGCTTGAGGTAGCTGTTGACCAGCGCCAGGATCAGGGCGACGGCGAGCAATTTCCACCAGTCCCCGCCGAAGTCGAAATTGATCTGGGGCACCAGCTGGATCGCGGCCCACACGCCGGCTGCGTTGATGAGTACCTTGACAAGCAGATCGATCACGGCGCGCCTCCCGCATCCCTGTCGCGGACCGATGGCGGCCCGCTGGCGCCGATCATCGCAGATGGCGTCGAGCTGCCGCTCCGGTCGCACCCACGCTCAGTCTCGGCGAGTGGCCGTCTCGAGGCGAGCCTTCACCTCGGGCCACTCGTCGGCGAGCACGCTGTAGAACGCCGAATCGCGGAGCGGTCCGGTCGGCATGATCATGTGGCCGCGAAAGACGCCTTCGAACGTCGCCCCGATCCCAAGCAGCGCCCGACGCGACTTCTCGTTACGCGCATCGGTCTTGAACTCGACGCGATTGGCGCCCAGGCCCTCGAACGCGTGGACCAGCTGAAGCAGCTTCGCCTCCCGGTTCGCGCCCGTCCGCTGGTGGGCCGTGCCAAGCCACGTCCAGCCGATCTCCAGGCGGCGATGGTCCGGGACGATCGACATGAACCTGGTGCTCCCGACGGCCCTGCCACTGGCCAGGTCAATCGTCGCGAATGGGAGGTCGGTTCCGCTGGCCGCGGCTCCGAGCGCCGTCCGGATCCAGGCTTCGATCCCTGCCGGATCCGCCGGTCGGGCCACGGTCAACGCCCAGATCGAGGCGTCAAGTCCGACCGCAACCAGATCGTCGAGATGACCGAGCGTCAGCGGTTCGAGACGAACCCGTTGTCCGGTCAGGACGACTGGTGCTACCCAGGGCGCCGGAGCAGGTTGGAGGTTCATGCCTTCTCCCTGGCTGCGTAGACGTGCTCGATCGCCCGACGGAGGTGCTCGATTGCTGCCGGATCGAACTCATAGTTCCAGGGACGTATTCGGTCTCGATGGACGAGGGTGCCGTCCATGCCGAGGGCCAGTGCCTCGCGCGACATGAGGATCAGGTCGGCGGTCTCGTCCAGGCGCGCCATACCGTCGGCATCACCGATCAGGACCGGCACGAGCTCGACCCCCTTGGTCCCGGCGATGGCGAGCGTCTCGGCAATGTTGTCCGTGCCTCGCTCGGACGCACAGACCACCCCGACAGTCGATCCAGCGGGCAGGGCCGCGATCTCCTGGACCATCTCGACATAGCCGGGGCCAACCAGCATCGCGATGACCGGTGCGCGGCCACCGACGAGAGCCTGCGCTTCGTCGGCGTGGAAGGTCGTGGTTGCCACGAGGTCGTAGTGGAAGCGCTCGAGCCGGTCGGGGAGCTCATCGAGCAGCGTGCCCTCGGCCTCGATCTGGCCCGGAAACTCGTTGTTGAGTCGCTCGGCATCAAAGCCGGCATCCGCGGTGGTGCACTCCGCGAACAGCACGTGGACCACGGGACCCGGCCGTCGTCGCTCCGACGACGCAGCGAACGCTGCGGCGGAGACCTCATCCGGAGTGAACCCGGATTGGGCGGCCCGTCGGATCATCTCGGACACGATTCCAGCCAGCGTATCGGGGCCCCGCCGCCGTGGTGGCCGATCCGCGACGACGGTCCCGGCGCCATGGCGGCTGGTCACGTAGCCCGCATTGGCGAGGCGTCGGTAGACCGCCCGGATCGTGTTTGGATTCACGCGCAGCGCGGCCCCAAGCTCGCGGACAGGTGACAACCGCGTGCCAGGCAGGAGCCGCCCGGAATCGATCTGGTACGCGAGCTGCCAGTAGATCTGGGTGGAAATCGGGACGTCGCTGTCCCGCGCCACGTCGAGGTCCTGGGCAGTTGGCCCGGCCGGACCATTCCTGGGTTCTGTTGCGGTGGTCGTCATGGTTCCCGATCCAGCCCTCGTGCCGCTTGGCCTAGGCCACTGTACCAACAGGACCGCGGCCCGGGTCGACGGAGACGATGACCCGCTGCTGTACGGCGGCTTCGACGGTTTCACCGGGACCAAGGTCGATGGGCCAGGAGATGAGCAGCGCCGAACCCTGGTAGACGCGCTCAAACCCACCTTCGGAGTTCGAAACCGTCTCGATCGGAGCCCACCAGGCGTCAGCCCGAGGGCCAGGCGTGGTCTCGATCGTCAGCCCGATCCAGTCGTTTCCCTGGCGGATCACGTCAACTCCGTCGGCTTCGCCCGCTGAGTCGTGAGCACGGCGCACGCCCCCGACCTCGTAGAACGCCGACGGGTTGCCGCCACCCCCGAGCAACATCAGGCCCCACTCGAGTCCGAGTCGAGCGCGGATCGACCGATCTCCCACGTTGAGCACCGCCAGTCCGACGCGGAGTTCCGGTACCGCTCGCTCACCGCCGAGCTCGATCGTCTTGCGCACGACGACCGGCACTCGCTCGGGACCCACATGCGTCGTGGCCTCGCAGACCAGCCGCCCGGACCCGAGTTCAACGAGCCGGAACGGATCGCTCAGCGCCGTGGCGAGATCCGCGACGTCGCCGGGCCCAAAGGCCGCTGCCGTCACGTCTGGCGGCAGGAATCGGACGAGCCCCGACCGCCGTTCGTGGTCGTCGTAGCGCAGATACGCGGCCAGGCCGGTTTCCTTCGCGCGGACCTGGTCGTCGATCGAGGTGGACGTGCCGACACCGGCCGGCGCTGACGAATCGTCCCGATCCTGCTGGCGGATGGCCTCGTGGTACGACTCGGGCCGGCGTCGCAGCACGGACGTCAGGGGGTGGCGCGCGGCGCGAATATCCCAGTCCCCGATCCCGGCTCCCTCCTCGAGATCGACCGTCACGACCTGGCCTGCGTCGGCGAGGAATACTTCGTCCCGGCCGTCGAGATCCAGGTCCGCGATCCGCGAGGACTCCAGGGTGCCCGCCGCCGCATCGGCAGCATCCTCGGCGGCGACGAGGTGGCCGGTGGTCGCAACCCGCAGGTCGGGCAGGTAGATCCCGCCAAACAGCCCATGCCAGTAGATGTCGTTGGACTGGCCCCGGAGGAGGTGGTCGACGGCCAGGTCGTGCGCCGGACCCGCAGGGAGCGCCGCGACCTTGTCCGAGACGCGGAGCATCCGCTTGTGGAGGTCGTTGACCTCGCGATACTTGACCTGGAAGTTCCGCCATGGCGCGCCGCGCATCCAGCGAGGTTCGGGCCGCCCTTCGGCGACATCGCGGCCGAGCGTCTCCATGAACGCGCGACTCTCGTCCGGCATCAGGGCCCACGCCCCCATTTCGGCGTAGCTCCCTCCGGGGACGTAGATCCGACCGAGCGTGCCGCGTTCGGCCAGCCAGTCGGATGGCGTCGTCGTCACCAGCCAGTCCGCATGTGCTTCGATCGCCTCGAAGAAGCGGTCCACCCAGCGCGCCTCACCCCAGCAGCGATCCCAGGTGGACGGCCAGGCTCCGAACTTCTCGCCGTCGTCGCCCATCGTCCCGAGCCGCTCGCCCCCTTCGGTAGCGTGCTCCCGAAGGTATGTGATGACGTCCTCGACCGGGCGGAACGGGATCCTGGTCCGCAGACCCTGCTCGGTCCCGAACACGGCGAGTCGGTGGCCCTGGTCGTCGGTCGAGTACGGCCCCCACATCGCATCCTCCGGGATGCCCGCCGCGCGGAAGTGAGAATCGTCGAGGATCGTGGCCTCGTATCCGGCCTCGACCAGGGAGATCGGCAGGTCCGGTTCCCAGACCCGTTCGGCCAGCCACGCGGTCGTGGGACGCCGACCGAACAGCCGCTTGACCTCATCGGCCATCCGGGTGAGCTGGGCAACCCGGTCTCGGGCAGGGATGGAAGCGAGGACCGGCTCGAAATGACCGCCGCCGAGCATTTCTACCTGGTTTGACGCGCACAACGCGGCAAGCCGCAAAAGGAACTCTGGATGTTCCGCGGCCAGCCACTCCAGAAGTGGGCCGCTGTAGTGGAGGCCCGCGCGGACCGTTGGGTGCCGTTCGAGTGCCTCCACCATCGGCTCGTAGGCCGCACGGTAGGTTTCCTCGATCACCCAGCCGAAGTTGCCGACCGGCTGATGGTTGTGGAGTGTCAGCGCGAGCCCGATTCGGCGAGACACGATGCCCCCTGCGGAAAGGATCTTGACACCGGCAGGACTCGCTGATACGGTCGCGTAAACCGGTTTGCTAAACCGCTCTACCGGTTAGCGTTCCGATCATACAGGAGCCCCGCCCCTCGATCCCGAGGCGGGCCCCACGGATGCTGGAGGCCCTTGGTTGGAGCAGGCGACGCGACGTGCGACGATCGCGGATGTTGCGAAGGCGGCAGGTGTCTCGAAAGCGGCCGTCTCGTTCGCGTTCAACACGCCGGACCGACTCAATTCGGACACCGTGGCCCGGATCCGCAAGGTTGCGACCGGGCTGGACTATCGACCTGATCCCGTTGCCCGCATGCTCGCTCAGCGCCGGACGCTGACGATCGGCATCCTGACACCGCAGGCCCTCGACGTGATCTTCACCAACCCGTATTTCGGTGAGTTCAGCTCAGGCGTTGCCACGGCGGCCGAGGCGGCCGGCATGGCGCTGCAGTTCATCTCACCGCTCCACGGATCACTGGCGCGGGCCGTGGATCGAGCCACCGTGGACGGCATTATCGCGGTGGGCCTCGGGCGTGATCATCCGGAGATCGCTCATATCCGGCGATCCAGCATTCCGTTCGTGCTGGTCGATTCGACCGCACTGCCGAATGAGCCGGCGGTGCTGGTCGACGACGAAGGTGGCGCGGCGGCGGCGGCCACCCATCTGCTTGAGCTCGGCCATCGGAGGTTCGTCGTCATCGGCATCGAAGCACCGTCCGCCGGCCTTTCGGCCGACCCGACGGCCGATCCGGACTGGGTGACTTCCCGGCGCCTGCGCGGATACCGGGCCGCTGCATCCGCGGGTGGCATCGACATTCCCGATGACGCCGTGGTCGTTGGCCCGGCGAGCATGGACGGCGGCACCACGGCCCTGCACCGCGCCTGGGCGGCGGGCCAGCGGCCAACCGCGGTCCTGGCCATGAGCGATGCCATGGCGATCGGCGCGCTTCGCGCCGCCCGCGAACTGGGCCTGCGCGTCCCGGAAGACCTTTCGATTGTCGGCTTCGACGATCTCGACATCGCAAACTACACGGACCCACCCCTGACCACGGTCCACCAGCCCAATCGCCAGAAGGGCGAGGAATCGGTGCGACTCGTTCTCGACAGAGCCCACCGGCGGGACACGGAGCCCGAGGCTCCTCACTACTTCGCCACGCATCTTGTCGTCCGCGGTTCCACCGCATTCGTGCCGCCGTCGCGGCAGGAGGTGTTTGACGACAGGACGTGAGATCAGGGACGGAGCCGCACCAGCGGGCCGACCCAAGGTTCAACAGGTCCGGACGTTCCGGGCCATCGGACAGCGCCGGAACCATCCGGCCAGTCATTGGAAGCAATCCCAGGAGGAGAACCCCAGATCATGAAGACACCGAAGCGCTTCGTAGCGCTCATCGCCGCTGTTGCGATCTTCGCGGCAGCCTGTGGCGGGGCCGCCAGCGTGGCGCCATCCAGCGCCGCGACCGACGCCCCAGGCGCGACCACCGCCCCGACCGACGCCGGAATGGCGCCGCTGTCGGGCACGCTGACCGTATGGCACTCCTACGGTTCGTCCGGCGGGTCCGCCGAGTTCCGCGCATTCTCGCGCATCCTCGACGACCTCAAGGCGAAGTACCCGGACCTGACCATCAACGCCGTTGAGGTCAAGTTCGACGATCTGTACAAGAACTTCGAGGCCGAGTCCGGCGCCGGTGGCGGCCCCGACATGTTCATCGGCCCGAACGACAGCCTCGGCGCGGAAGCCCGCGGCGGATACCTTCTGGACCTGACCGGCAAGATCGACGACGTTCTCGGGAACTCGATCGACGTGGCCGTGAACGGCTCCAAGGTCGATGGCAAGGTCTACATGGTCCCCGAGTCCCTCAAGGCCGTGGCCATGAACTACGACAGCTCCATCGTCACGTCGGCCCCGACGACAACCGACGAGCTCCTCGCCTACGTCAAGGGCGGCGGCAAGGTCGGCATGATCACCGGCGCCTACTTCGGCTGGGGCCTGTACTCCGCCTTCGGCGGCAAGGTCTTCGACGACGCCGGCAAGTGCGTCGCCGATCAGAACAGCGGCATCGCCGATGCCCTGGCCTACGTCAAGTCCCTCAAGGACGCGGGCGCGCTCGTTGACTCCGACTACGGCAAGGTCAACGACGCGTTCCTCAACAAGCAGATCGACATCATGTTCAACGGCAACTGGACGCTCGGCGACTACAAGTCCGCGCGACCGGCCCTCGCCGTCGGACCCATGCCCGCCGGACCTGGCGGCAAGGCCGCCACGATGGCCGGCGTCGATGGCTGGTACATCAACGCTGCCTCGAAGAACGTCGATCTCGCGATCGCAGTTGCCAAGGAGCTCGTCTCCGACTCGGCGCAGCGAACGTACGTCGACATCGCCGGCCACGTGCCGGCAAGCAAGAGCGTGACCGTGCTCGATCCGCTCGTTGCGGGCTACACGGAAGCGATCCTGTCGGGCGACGCGCGCCCACAGATCGAGCAGTTCGGCAACTACTGGGGCCCGTTCGGCGACGCATGGGCCAAGGCAATTCCGGATGACGGCTCGGCTGGTGGGGACACCACCGCCCTCGTCGCCGAGGCGTGCACCACGCTCGGCAAGTAACCCCTTGGATATGAGCGGCCCGACCCCACGGGTCGGGCCGCGAACGGACGGGGCACCCAAATCCGGTGCCCCGTCCGAAGTACTCTGACGAGGACACCATCCGGGAGGGAGGTACCGTGGCCGGCGCGACAGTCCCGAAGCGAACCCTGATGTCTCGCCTGATCGGCACGGGCCGGTCCAGTCGCATCGCGTACCTCTACCTCGTACCGGCCCTGCTCGTGATGCTGGTCATCACGATGTACCCACTTGCCTTCCAGGTCTGGATGTCCTTCACGGACATGCAGCTGATTCACCTGAACCTGCGCCTGGGCAAGACCCCTGATTTCGTCGGCATCCAGAACTACATCGACGTCATCGCGAGCCAGCTGGCGATCCCGAACTACAACTTCCTGCGGATCGTCATCTACAACCTCTGGTGGGCGCTCACGAACGTCGCCATCCACCTCGTGCTCGGTGTTGCGATCGCCTTGCTGCTGAACGTCAAGGGGCTGAAGTTCCGGAAGTTCTACCGGGCCTTGTTCATTCTTCCCGTGGTCATCCCGCCGATCATCGTGGCGACCGTGTGGGCCAACATGTTCGACGCCCAGAACGGGGCCATCAACCTGCTGATCGGGGGCCTCGGGAAGTTCCTCGGCATGCCGGCCGAGACCTTCCAGGTCGACTGGCTGCGGCAGGTGAAATCACCGATCGATTGGCTCCTGCCGTCATGGGATGGGGGCCCCAACCTGTCGCTGCCGCTCGCCTTCTACGCGATGCTGGCGACGAACACGTGGTTGGGCTGGCCGTTGAACTCGGTCGTTGCCACCGGCGCCCTGCAGAGCATCCCGCACGAGTTGTACGAGGCGGCTGAGATCGACGGCGCCACACCGCGCCAGAAGTTCCGCCACATCACGCTGGCCTACCTGCGGCCGGCGATGATCCCGTACGCGATCTACGGTTTCGTGATCACGTTCAACCTGTTCTTCCTCGCCTACTTCATGTCGGCAGGCGGCCCGGCTGGACGCACCGAGTTGCTGGTCACGCAGGCCTATCGGCTTGCGAACGAACAGCGCCTGTACGGTGTTGCTGCGGCGTTCGCCGTGATCATGTTCTTCATCCTGCTGGCCATCACCCTGGTCGCGAACCGCCTGACCAAGGCGACGCAGGCCTACAGTCTGTGAGGCGGGACCGATGACGACGCCGAACCCGACGACCTATACGCGATCCACCTCACCGTTCCGGCTGTGGAGCCGGCGCGATGAGCCCGGCCTGGTCCGGCAGCTCGGGCTCCAGCTCCTCTGCCTGCTCGTCCTGTTCACGGTCCTGTTCCCGATCGTCTGGGTGGTCAGCCTGTCGCTCGATCCGCTCAACCGGTCACGCCCGCTTGGCCTGAACATCATCCCTGACGGGGCCACCCTGGAGGCCTATGCGCAGGTCCTCAAGCAGCCCACGAACAACCCGATCTCATTCCTCGACCTGACCCTCAACAGCCTCAAGATCGCGCTCGGCACGTCGCTCATCTCGGTTGGTATCGGGGTCTCGGCGGCCTACGCGTTCTCCCGCCTGCAGTTCCGCGGACGGCAGGTGCTGATGCTGGCGATCCTCGCGGTCCTGATGCTGCCCGCGGTCGCCACCCTGGTACCGCTGTTCGTGATGCTGAACTCCGTTCGAATCGACATGCCGCTGATCGGCGAGTTCAACCTCCGCCAGTCCCTGCTCGGCGTTGGCCTGGCCATCGTTTCGGGCCTGCTCCCGTTCGCGATCTGGAATCTCAAGGGCTACCTGGACACGATCCCTCGCGACCTCGAGGAAGCCGCGGCCGTGGACGGCGCGAGCATCAACCAGACGTTCCTGCTGATCATCCTGCCGCTGGCTGTCCCGGCGCTGGCCGTGACCGGATTCCTGGGGTTCATCGCGGGCTGGACGGAGTTCTACTTCACCTCGACCTTCCTGTCCGGCCAGATCGAGAACCACACACTGGCCCTTGCGCTCAACGCCATGGTCGGCCAGTTCTCGAGTACCCCGTGGTCGCTCTTCTCGGCCTTCGCGATCCTGTTCGCGGTGCCACCGGCAATCGTCTACTTCATCGCTCAGCGCTGGATCACCTCGGGACTCGCGATCGGCGGCGTCAAGGGCTGAGGTTCACGACGACGGTCGAGCGCGCGGGGATCACGGCCAGCGGCACGTAGCCGTCGAGACCGCCCGCCCTGGTCACGTCTGGATCCGCGGGAACCTCGCGGTAGCCAGGCTCGGACGCAAAGGCGATCGAGGCATGCGGCTGACCGCAGATCGGCCCTGAGGCGAGGGCCAGCGACAGGGCCTCACCGCTGGCGGGCTTGTCGCCGAGGTTCTGGATCACCACGGCGCCGTGATCGCTCTGCCAGCGCAGCGTGACAGCCACATCACGCCTTCCCGCTTCGATCCGGGTCGCGCTCCCGGACCACATGACTGGATCTGAGGCCCGCAGGCGGATGAGGTCGCGGTAGGTTGACAGCAGGGATCCGGCATCGGCGGACTCCGACGCGACGTTCCCCGTTTCGGCTCCCACGGCGAACGGCTCCCACGCAGTCCCGGTGGTGAACCCGTGGCCGGGCCCCGTGGTGGTCCACGGGAAGGGAGTGCGGAGGTCCGGGTCCGGCTTGGTGCCCGTCAGCCCAAGCTCCTCGCCGTAGTAGACAAACGGAACGCCGGGGCCGGTCAGCAGCGCAGCGGCGGCCAGACGTGCGGCAGGTTCGTCGCCGCGCAACTCCGTCATGGCCCGGGTTTGATCGTGGTTCGTCAGAAAGGTTGCGGCCGACCCGGCCGCGTAGCGCTGTGCGACCTCCTGCAGGCTCGTCGCCAGTGTCGTGGCGTCACCGAGGCGGGCGGCACCCAGGATCGCGGGCCCGACCCCGAAATCAAAGGCCATGTCGAGCGAGCCGCCGTCGACGTAGCCGGACGTGACGATCCGCGGCTCCCAGACCTCGCCAAGGACCAGGGCATCGGGGTGGCTGGCGTGGAGCGCGGTCCGGAAGTCAGATAGCCAGGCTTTCGTCTCCGGCGTGTTGATCTGGGATGCGGAGCCGGTCTCGATGAGGTGTTTGGCGGCATCCAGACGGAATCCGTCCACCCCGCGGTCGAGCCACTCGGTGGCGATCCGCGTGATCTCCGCCGTCACCTCCGGATTCTGCAGGTTGAGGTCCGGCATTCCGGACCAGAAGGCGCCGTAGTACCAGCCGTTGGAGCTCGGGTGCCAAGGTGAGCCACCCGCCACGCTCGGCCACCCGGGATCGGTATCGCTCCAGATATACCAGTCCCGATGGGGCCCACCGGCCAGGGCATCCTGGAACCAGGGGTGCTCGACCGACGTGTGGTTGATGACGAGATCGAGGAGGACCTTGATGCCCCGCGCGTGAGCCGCGCTGATGAAGGCATCGAACGCGGCGAGGTCGCCGTAGTCCCTGGCGATCGTGTCGTAGTCCAGGGTGTCGTATCCGTGGTAGCTCGGGGACTCGAAGACCGGCATCAACCAGATCCCCGTCACGCCGAGGTCGGTGGTCGTGGCGGGGTCGCCGTCGTTGAGATAGTCGAGATTTGCTGTCAGGCCGGCAAGATCACCGATCCCGTCGCCATTCGCGTCGGAGAAGGATCGAACGAAGGCTTCATAGAAGACGCGATCCTGCCACCATTGCGCGGTGTCCGCGGCCGCTGCCGGGGCACCGGGGCAGGCGGGACCCCCGACCGTCCGATCGGCGGTTGGGCCGGCACTCGCCCCGGGACTCACAGACGCTCGTTCGGCCCCACAGGCCGACCCGAGCAGCGCCACGACCACCACCAGGGGCAACACGGCAGTCCGCTGCAACCGACTCGGCGGCCGCCGCCATGACCGGCTCACAGACAGGGAGACAGAAGCGTTGGATCGTTGGACATCGGGGTCGAAGTATCGCATCACGTCAGGCTCCGGGCGGGGGTTCGCCCGGGCTTCGCGGCCAGGCGGGACACGGGGTCCGGCTCGATGACCCCGGACGTTCCTGCCTGGGTAAGCGACGCGGTCTTCTACCAGGTTTTCCCGGATCGATTTGCCTCCAGCACCCGAGTGGAGGATCCAGGGCCCATGGAGCCGTGGACGGCACCTCCCACCGTGCATGGTTTCAAGGGCGGTGACCTGCTGGGGATCGCGGAGCGGATCGATGAACTCGTCGACCTCGGTGTGACGGCGCTTTATCTCAACCCGATCTTCACGGCGGCCTCGAACCACCGCTACAACACATCCGACCTCATGACCGTCGATCCGCTCCTGGGCGGGGAGTCGGCCTTCCGCGAGCTTCTTGACGTGGCCCATGGGAACGGGATCCGCGTCGTCCTCGATGGGGTGCTCAACCACGCTGGTCGCGGGTTCTGGCCGTTCCAGCACGTGATCGAGGCGGGCGGCCAGTCACCGTATCGCGACTGGTTCTACCTGGACGACGATGTGCTCCAGGGGCGGCGCGGCGTTCAGCACCAGGACTACCTCTGCCCCGAGAGTGGGCCTCGTGGCTATCGATCGTGGTGGGATGTGCCGGCGCTCCCGAAGCTGCGGATCGAGCATCACCCGGTCCGCGAGTACCTCCTGACGGCGGTGGAGCACTGGACCCGGTTCGGAATCGACGGGTGGCGCCTGGATGTCCCCGAGGACATCGAGGATCCGACGTTCTGGCCCGAGTTCCGGCAGCGGGTCCGGGCGATCAACCCGGAGGCGTACCTGCTGGGCGAAATCTGGCACGAAGCGCCGGACTGGCTGACCGGCGATCGCTTCGATGCCCTGATGAACTACCCGCTGACCATGGCGATCCTCGGGTTCGTGGGCGGCCACAGGATCGCTCGCGACGTCATCGTCGGACAGTCGAACTACCGCGACGGCCTGGTCGACCTGGACGCCGCCGCCTTTTCCGAGCAGCTGACGCGGAACATGACCCTCAATGGCCCGGAGGTCACCGCCGTCCAGTTCAACCTGCTCGGCAGCCACGACTCACCACGGGCCCGGAGCGTCCTGGGCGAGGAGCTGGACCTGGTCCGCCTGGCGACGACCCTCCAGCTGGCCCTGCCTGGGACCCCCTCGATCTACTACGGCGACGAGATCGGTATGAGTGGAGGGACAGATCCGGATTGCCGGCGGTCCTATCCAGCGCACCTCGAGGACGTCGATGCGGCCGGGCTGGCCCATCGGGACTTCGTGCGCAGCATGATCCGGGCGCGTCGAACCGAGGCGGCACTCCGCCTGGGGACGGTGCGAGTCGCGGGAACCAACGGGCGAGCCATTGCGATCGAGCGACGATCCGGGGATCGGCGGGCTCTGATCCTGGTCAACGCGGGTGACGAGCCCGTCGGATTGGATCTCGGGGACGGAGCTGCTGACGGCCTCCGCAACCTCGGCGAGGTATCGACGGGGTCCGTGGCCGTCGAAGATGGCGGCTCGCGAGCTCAGATGGGCGCCCGGAGCGCCGCGCTGCTGGTGGAGTAGGGCACCCTCAGGTGCGGGCGATGTCGCTCGCGTTGCGCGCAGCCGGCAGGTACATCTCCTCGGTGTACTCGTGGAGCATCCGCGTCGTGGAGAACCGCCACAGGGCCTTGGCCATGGAGCGCCGCATCCAGCCGAGCCACGTCTGCCGATGTCCGCTGGCATCCAGGTCGTAGTAGGCCGGCGTGATCTCCTCCTCCAGGATCCGGTACAGCTCCTGGGCGTCCGCGTGATCCTGAGCGGCCTCGTCAGGGTTTGACTCGCGACCGCCGATGGCCCAGCCATTGTCCCCGTCGAAGCCTTCGTCCCACCAGCCATCGAGAATGCTGGCGTTGACCACGCCGTTGGCGGCTGCTTTCATGCCGGATGTTCCGGATGCCTCGAGCGGCCGGCGCGGGTTGTTGAGCCAGACATCCACGCCCTGGACGAGGAAGCGGGCGATCCGCAGGTCGTAGTCCTCGAGGATGAAGACCTTGCCACGCAATTCCGGGCTGCGGCTCCACGTGAAGATTTCCTGGATCACCTTTTGGCCGGGCCGGTCAGCCGGGTGTGCCTTGCCGGCGAAGATGAACTGGACCGGCCGCTCCGCGTCGTGAACGAGTCGGGCGAGCCGATCCATGTCGCTGAAGATCATGCCGCTGCGCTTGTAGGTCGCAAAGCGCCTGGCGAAGCCGATCGTCAGTGCGCGAGGGTCCAGGACGTCCTCGAGCTCGTCCAGCGTTCGCGGGGCTTCCCCGTGTCGAGCCAGCTGGACGCGCAAGCGGCCCTTGGCGAAGTGCGCCAGCTCGCTCTTCTGGTGGAGGTGGGCATCCCACAGTTCGGAATCGGGGATCTCGGCGATCCGCTCCCACCACCGGCTCAGCTCCGTCGACGGGTCCAGGTGATCGAGATCCGCGCCCAGGTACCGCTCGAACAACTCTGCAATCGGCCGGCCAACCCATGTCGGGGTGTGGATCCCGTTCGTCACCGCGAGGATTTTGCCGGGCACGATCCCGCTCCACGTGTCGTTGGCCGTCGCCGCATGCAACTTGCTGACGGCATTCGCACCGTTCGTCAGGCGCAGGCTGAAGGCTGTCATGTCGAACTGCTCGAGATCGCCGTCGGCGCCTCGCCCGATCTCCAGGATGCGATCGAGGGGGACGCCACCGGTTCCGGGGCGCCCGTCGCCGTCGAGGAGCGGCCCAGCGATTCGACGGACGAGGTTGATGTCGAACCGCTCGTTGCCCGCGGCGACTGGCGTGTGGATGGTGAAGACGCTGTCACGTCGGTTGCGATCAAGCGCCTCATCAAGCGTTGCGCCCGCTGCCACCGCCTCGCGTGCGCGCTCAGCGAGGAGGAACGCCGAGTGTCCCTCGTTGAGGTGCCAGACGGATGGTTTGATGTCCAGCGCCCGGATCGCCCGGACGCCGCCCACACCCAGCACCAGCTCCTGGTGCAGGCGCATCTCGCGGCCGCGCACGTACAGGATGTGGGTGATCGGTCGATCGGCACGGTGGTTTTCGGGCGTATCGGTGTCCAGGAGGAGGACGGGAACACGGCCGACCTGGGCAGTCCATACGTCCACTCGGACGTCTCGTCCAGGCAACTCAACGCTGACCGTGAGCGGGTCGCCCGTGCGGTCGAGCGCCCGCGCCATCGGGAGCTTGGTCAGGTCGTAGTTCGGGTAGGCGTGTTCCTGGTGCCCGTCGGCATCGATGGATTGCCGAAAATAGCCGCGTCGGTAGAGCAGTCCGACGCCGACCAACGGAATTGCCATATCACTGGAGGTCTTGAGATGGTCGCCGGCCAGGACACCCAATCCACCGGAGTAGATGCCGAGGGACTCATGGATCCCGTACTCGGCACAGAAATAGGCGATCGGACCAGGGAGCTCGCTGGCGTGCTGCTCCTGAAACCAGTGGTCGCGGCCGTTGGCGAGATAGCGGTCGAAGCCGGCCATGACCTTGCGGTAGGCGGCGATGAAGTCCGAATGGTCGAGGAAGTCCCCCCATTTGATCGGGCTCGCAAGGACCGCAACCGGATTGTGGCTTCGGGTCCACGCGATCGGGTCGAGACGGCTGAAGAGCGCTTTCGCCTCGGGGTGCCACGCCCAGTACAGGTTGTAAGCGAGTCGCTCCAGCCCTTCGAGCGTCGGCGGGACGCGAACAACGCCCGACCGGGCCACCGGAATGCGCACGAGGGGGTCCATGTGCGGCGCATTGTACCGGTTCAGGAGATCCGGATCAGGCACTCGGGCTACGTAGCCCCGCCTGCCTGCCCGGCCCCGAGGGCGCGGAGGATGGCGAGGATCGTGGCCTCCGGATGCGTCCGTTGCGGCGAGTGCGGTGCGGCGGCGATCGTCAGGATCCGATCAGGGCCGATGCGCGCCGCGCAGGCGGGGACTGCCGCGTCCGGAATCAGGCCGCCAGCTGCGAATTCGCCACGGATCAGCCAGATCGGGATGTCGCGGGCGGCCGGATCGGCCAGTGCGCCCAGGCCGCCATCCCAGTCGCCGTTCTCGACCAGGACCGCACGGGCCGCAGGACCATCAAATTGAGTGAGGCCCAGCGCCTTGGCGTAGACATCGCCGTCGGGCCACTCGGGGTTGGCCTGACTGATCGCCGTGATTGCCAAGGGCAATGACGGATACGACTGCTCCACGGGATCGTGGGTCATCAGCTCCATCGCTTCTACGGGGAGCGCCGGCGGGTCCAGCAGGATCAGCGGGGACGGCCGGAACCCGACGGCCGGAAGGGCGGCCACCACCATCCCGCCCCACGAATGTCCGAGTACGGCCACACGATCATCCTCGAGTCCCGCAGCCCGCATGAAGGCCGCCAGATCCTGGGCCGTCTCGATGAACCGGTGGCGCCCGGTCCAGTGACCGGTCAGACCGTGGCCCGGCAGGTCCACCGCGCGGACGTGATAGCCCGCCGCGGCAATGGCCGGTGCCACGCGCCAGAACGTCTCGGCGTTCGACGTTACCCCGTGGACGAGCAGCACGGCCGGGTCACCCTGGTCGCCCCATTCGGCGACCGCCCACGGGATGCCGGCGGCTTCGATGACCGAGCGCCGGGCCCCGGCCATGTCGGGCGGCGCGGAGGCCAGTGCGGCAGCCACAACCGGCGGCAGGTCGTCGGAGGTCGCTCGGAGCGGAAGAGGCGGCGCGTTCCCGGGCATGGTCACGCCTCGGATCGTACCGGGCATGCGGCGCCGCTGCCCGTCGGCCGCTACGATGGTGCTTCGGGCGCCGACAGTGGCGCCCCGGCGCAGAGGTCTCCCATGGCCAACCAGTTCGTCGTCCAGCTCAAGAACGATCCAGGTTCGATGGCAACCCTCGCCGAGTCGCTGGCCGCCCGCGGAGTCGACCTTCGCGCGATTGGTGGCGGTGGAATTGGTGGTGCCGGCCACGTGATCATGACGACCGCGGACGATGACGCCACGCGCGAGATCCTCGAGGCCGGGAGCTACACCTATGTCGAGGGCGAGTCGATCCTGACGGAGGTCGACGATCGACCCGGCGGGATGGCCCGCCTCTCGCGGGCGCTGGCGGACGCCGGCGTCAACATCTACGGCCACCTGTTCCTCGGACGGTGGGGCGACCGCGCGATGTTCGCGTTCGTCGTCGATCAGCCCGAGATCGCCCGCCCGATCCTCGAACGCAAGGGCTAGGACCCGGGCGTCCGCGTCACACTGGCGCCGTGAACGAACCCGACGAGCTCGAGCACGCGGCCGGACGCCGGTCCGACCCAGCGTTCTGGGTCGCGCTGGGGCTCGCCGTCGTCCTCGCGGCGCTCGTGGCGATCATCATCGTGACTTCGGGCAGCCTGCCGGTCTTCGACGGCGGGGCCGCGGCCAGCGGGTCGCCAACTCCCGCCTTGGGCGCCTCGCCCTCCACGCCGACCGATTCGCCGACGCCGTCGTTCATCCAGCCGACGCCCCTCCCGCCCGCGCCGATCCCCACGCTCCTCGTCTACATCGTCCGCGCCGGGGACAGCCTCACGTCGATCGCCCGTGCGCACGAGACGACGGCGCGGAGCATCGCCTTCTGGAACCGCGACGCCTACCCGAGCCTGGACCCCGAATCCGAGGGTTACAGCCCCAACCAGATCGAGGTGGGCTGGGCGCTCGCGCTCATCCCGGGCACAACGTACGACGAGACGGCAAGGCCCAGCCAGACCCCGCCGGCGACGACGCCGGCGCCTTCGACGCCCGGGCCAAGCACGCAACCGACGATGCCGCCCGTCGTCGGGAGCAGCCTGCTGGTGTCGAACGGCCCGCGCGGCACCAGTCAGGTCGCGCTCACACTCGACCTGGGTGGCCGCGTGGATCCCGCCGTCGACATCGTCCGCTGGCTCATCGACCACGAGGTCCATGCGACGCTCTTTCCCACGGGCAAGACCGGCACCACGAGCGACAAGGGCCGCGCCGCCGTCGAACTGGCGGCGACCCGGCCGGATTTGTTCGAGATCGCCAATCACTCGTGGGATCACCCCGACTTCAAGACGCTCACCGACGCCCAGATCACGGATCAGCTGACGCGCACCGAGGCCGCGATCAGCGCCCTCATCGGCCGCACGACCAAGCCGTTCTTCCGGCCGCCATTCGGGGCCGTCAACAACGCGGTTCGCGCCGCGGTCGGCCGCGCGGGCTGGGGCTACACCGTGATGTGGGACGTCGACACGATCGACTGGAAGCCGGTCTCCGACGGCGGACCCACGGCGTCGGACATCGTCACGAAGGTCTCGTCGAAGGCCGAGGGCGGCTCGATCGTCCTGATGCATCTCGGCGGCTGGAACACGCTCGAGGCGTTGCCGGGGATGCTTGCCGGCCTCCAGGCGAAGGGCCTTCACCCGGTCACGTTGACGGAGATGCTCGCCCCCTAGCGCTAGAGCCGGGGCAGCAAGGTCCCGTACAGCTCCAGCGTCTGGCGGGCGATCGCGGCCCAGCTGAAGTGTTCCTCGGCCCGGCGGCGGCCAGCTTGGCCCATCCGCTGGCGCAGACCCTCGTCCAGGCCCACGCGGTTGATCGCCGCGGCAAGGTCGGCCGAGAACTGCGCCGGATCCTCCGGATCGAACGTCCCCTCGCGGATCCGCGGGTCCACGAGCAGCCCGGTCTCCTCCGGCACGACGACTTCCGGGATGCCACCGACGGCGCTGGCGACGACGGCCGTCTCGCAGGCCATCGCCTCGAGGTTGATGATCCCGAACGGCTCGTACACGGACGGGCAGGCGAAGACGGCCGCGTGCGAGTAGAGCTGGATGGCGGCCTCCCTCGGGACCATTTCCCGGATCCAGATCACGTCTGCCCGGCCGGCGCTCACCTCGGCCACACGCTGCTCCATCTCAGCGCCGATCTCCGCGGTATCCGGAGCCCCGGCGCACAGGACGACCTGGAGCGACGGATCGATATCCGGGATGGCGTTGACGAGGTGGATGATGCCCTTCTGGCGGGTGATCCGGCCGACGAACAGCACGAACGGGCGATCGGGGTCAACCCCATAGCGCTCCAGGACGTCGGTGTTGAGATCGGGTCGGTACTGGTCGAGGTCGATGCCGTTATGGATGACGTGGATCCGCGCCGGGTCCACCGGGAAGAAGCGCAGGATGTCTCGCTTCGTGTCCTGGGAGACGGCAATCAGCGCGTCCGCGTCGAGGATCGCGGTGTGTTCCATCCA
>JBBQMH010000030.1:0-24041 GCA_038328755.1 Candidatus Limnocylindrales bacterium | reverse complement strand
ACCGCTGGAGGCGGGCCGGGTGGACCCTGGAGGCGGCCGGCACCGCCATGCTGGGCGTCACCTGGTTCATCGGCCCTGGAGCGGGAGGCGGGTAGGGGATCGATGGTCCGTGCCCCGATCCAGCGGATGAACGTCCGCGGTAGGGCGGATCAACACCAGAAGACCTTCCCCGATACCTTCAAGAACCACGGTGCATGGGGTGTCGTCCTTTGCCCACAAGAACCACGGTGCCGACGCTTCTGCCACCGGAAAACTGAAGTCGGCCGATGGCAAGGCCAGCGCGGCCGCGAAGGCCAACGGCCACTCGCACTCCGAGTCCTCGACGGCCAACTGAGGCCTGACGGGGCACAAGGACCGGGACTTCGGCCCGGAGCCCACTGACACAGAAGAAGCCGGCGCATCAGCGCCGGCTTCTTGATTCGACCCGTTCCTCGAGGCCGAGGCCTGCGTCCCTCGTCGCGACTCGGGCTGCTCTTGGCCTACTCGGTCTCGCCGCTTCGGACCATGGCGATCGTGTTCTCGAGCTTCAGCTTGGCGATGGTCAGGTACTTGGCGAGATTCGCTCGATCCACCGGTCCGATGGTCGCGACGACGTCTGGCGCCCGAAGGACGTCTACGAGCCCCTCGATCGCCTCGGCCAGCTGTTGCTTGGCGTTGATGAGCGAGTCGTCCCGGAGCGGTTTCGGGACGGGCCGCTTCCCGGTCCATGCGGCCTCGGCCTCTGCGGCGGTCGACGCTGTCTCAGGGCCTGTTGCGTCCTCGGCCTCGGCGGGGCTGGCGGCGGAGCGTGGGCGTCCCTCGATCCGGTCGCGGAGCTTCAGGAGCGTCAGCTCGCCTCGGGCAACCTGCTGCCCGAGGCGCTTGCGCTTCTTCGGGTCCTGGACCTTCATCAACTCATAGGCGTGAGACAGGGTGTCTTTGCGCAAGGACACCAGCTCGCGAACGTCGTCGGGGGCATCGGCGAGGCGAAGGCGATTCTCGAGGTAGCCCTTGTCCTTTCCGAGCTTCTGCGCCAGCTTGCGGACCGAGTAGCCATGTTCCCGGACCATGCGGTCATACATGGCCGCCTCGTCGAGAGGCGTCAGATCCTCACGCTGGAGATTCTCGATGATCGAGATCTCGAGGGCCGTGTCGTCATCGATGTCCTCGACAAGCGCCGGGATCGTCTCCATGCCCGCGGCCTTGGACGCTCGCCAACGCCGCTCGCCGGCGATGAGCTCGTATTCATTGTCCCCGCGCGGTCGGACGAGAATTGGCTGGAGGACGCCGTGCTCGCGGATCGAGGCGGCGAGCTCAACAAGGGCCTCAGCCTCGAAGACAAGGCGAGGCTGCTGCGGGTTCGGCGCAATCTGCCCAAGCGGGATCATCCGGACGCCCGACGAGTGGCCCGTCCGGTCCGGAGACAGGAGGCTGAGGATGGCGGGGGAGAGTTCGCGCTCCTCCGACAGGCGGCGTGCGGCCGTGGCGCGAAAGTCTGTTCTAGCCAAGTTCGATGACCTCCCGTGCCAACTCCCGGTACGTTCGAGCTGCGTCGGTGTGTCCGGCGTAGCTGGTAATGGGCTTTCCGACGAGTGGGGCCTCGCCGAGCTTCACAGTATTCCGGATGATCGAGTTGAAGACGTGATGGTCGCCCACGACGCGCAGTTCCTCGAGCATGTCCTTGGCCAGATTCGTGCGCCCGTCGTAGAACGTGGCAAGGAGTCCCATGATTCGAAGTTTTCGATTGAGCTTCTGCCGAATGGTATTGATCACCTTGACCAGGTTCGTCAGACCCTTCATCGCGTAGAACTGAGTCTGGACCGGAATGATGACGCCGTCTGCTGCCACGAGCCCGTTGACCGTCAGGAGGCCAAGGTTCGGCGGGCAGTCGATCAGGGCGTAGTCATAGCGTGACTTGAGTCGGCCACTCAAGGCATCACGCAGGATGCCCTCGCGGCCCAGCATTGTGAATAGTTCGCCTTCCGTCGCCGCGAGGTCGATGTGGGCGGGTACCACGTCAATCCCTTCGGTCTCCGTCGGCAGGATCACCTGGTCGAGCGTCGCCCTCCCCACGAGCACGTCCGCCATTGACCGCTCGATCGTGTTCAGGTTGATTCCCAGGCCCGCCGTGAGGTTCGCCTGCGGATCCATGTCAATGCACAGGACGCGAAAGTTCTCCTCCGCGAGCGCTCCGGCGAGGTTGATCGCGGTGGTCGTCTTGCCGACGCCGCCCTTCTGGTTCGCGATCGCGATCACGTTCGTCACCGGAGTACCACCTCGGATGGGGAATGACTGGTTGGTCGTTCGGCGCTGCTGCGACGCGTCAATGTTGCTGCCGGGTCGGATGCGCCTGGACCAGATCCTACTCCACAGTGGGTCCAACCGCGGCTCGACTTATCCACAGGTTCGTCGAGTTGTGCACCGAAGTGTGGATTTCTTCCTCGCTCATTCGACCGCGCCTGAATGCCATTGTCGTCCCGGAATCGAGCCAGCGAACGCGTTGCAACGGTCGCGCAGGTCTAGAATGCTCTCAGCCGTCATCCAATCAGGGTGTCGTTGCGCAAAGACAGTCGTGTCGTCCAGCGCCGCGTCGATTCACCTGCCATCGGACAGGAGTTGCTCCAGTGCCGACGAATGCTGAACGTCTGAGCCGCCTCGATCGCATGCGAGCAGAGTCGCTGCTCGGAGGTGGCAAAGCGCGGATTGATCGACAGCATGAGCTTGGCAAGCTGACCGCACGGGAGCGCCTCGAGCTCCTCGTGGACGCCGACTCGTTCGTTGAACTCGATGCGTTCGTGACACACCGGTCATCGGAATTCGGTCTCGCCGACCAGCGAGTGCTGGGGGATGGCGTCGTCACCGGACACGCCACCATCGATGGCCGGCTGGTCTTCGTGTTCAGCCAGGATTTCACTGTCTTCGGTGGGTCACTGTCCGAGGCGTACGCCGAGAAGATCTGCAAGGTCATGGATCTGGCCATGAAAGTCGGAGCTCCGATCATTGGATTGAACGACTCCGGTGGCGCGCGGATTCAGGAAGGGGTCGTCTCGCTTGGTGGCTATGCCGACATCTTTCTCCGCAATGTCATGGCGTCCGGGGTCATCCCGCAGATCTCGGTTGTCATGGGACCCTGCGCGGGCGGGGCGGTGTACTCGCCCGCGATGACCGACTTCACGATCATGGTCGAAGAGACGAGCTACATGTTCGTCACCGGCCCGAACGTCGTGAAGGCCGTGACCCACGAGGTCGTCGATTCCGAGGCGCTCGGCGGTGCAACCGTCCACACGACGAAAAGTGGGGTGGCCCATCTTGCAGCGCCCGATGAGGCTGCGGCGCTCGAATCGGTGCGCAGGCTCCTATCGCATCTACCGCAGAACAATCTCGCCCCGCCGGTCATCGTCGCGGCAGTTGATCCGCGGGACCGGATGGATTCGGAACTGGATGGGATCGTCCCGGAAGATCCAAGCAAGCCCTACGACATGCACGGAGTCATCAGCCGGGTTGTCGACGATGGCGACTTCTTCGAGATTCAGCCGGGCTGGGCGCCGAACATCCTCATCGGTTTTGCGCGACTCGGCGGCCGGAGCGTCGGCATCGTGGCGCAGCAGCCAGCGGTGCTCGCCGGCGCGCTCGACATCGATGCGTCCATGAAGGCCGCTCGTTTCGTCCGCACCTGCGATTGCTTCAACGTGCCGTTGATCACTTTCGTCGATGTGCCCGGGTTCTTGCCAGGCGTTGGACAGGAGCATGGCGGAATCATCAAGCATGGCGCGAAGTTGCTGTACGCCTACTGCGAGGCGACGGTACCGAAGGTCACCGTGATCACCCGCAAGGCATACGGCGGAGCGTATGACGTCATGAGCAGCAAACACATCCGGGGCGACATGAATTTCGCCTGGCCGACTGCGGAGATTGCGGTCATGGGCGCTGAGGGCGCCGTGAACATCATCTTCAAGGATGAGATTGCAGCCGCTGAAGATCCAAAGGCGGAGCGGACCCGGCTCGTTGCGGAATACGAGCGGGAGTTTGCGAGCCCATACATCGCCGCCGCACGCGGCTACGTTGACGATGTATTCCGCCCGTCGGAGACGAGACCGCGCCTGATCGGCGCTCTCGAGATGCTGGCCGACAAGCGCGACACCAACCCACGAAAGAAGCATGGCAACATCCCGCTCTGAGTCCGACGCCGGCGTGTCTTTGCGCAAAGACGATCCCGGGGCCCCTCCATTCCGACGCGTCCTGATCGCGAATCGGGGGGAGATAGCGGTCCGGATCATTCGCGCCTGTCACGAGATGGGGATGGAGGCAGTCGCCGTGTACAGCGACGCCGATGCCGGCGCCATGCATGTCCGTCTCGCGGACCGAGCCGTGCACATCGGCCCGGCGAGTCCAGCCGAGAGCTACCTGAGGATCGATACCATCGTCCAGGCGGCGATCGACACCGGTGCCGAGGCGATCCATCCGGGCTATGGCTTTCTCGCCGAGCGCGCCGCCTTTGCGCGAGCCGTGGAGCAGGCCGGTCTGGTTTTCGTCGGCCCGCCGTCGAACGCCATCGATGCGCTTGGGGACAAGCTCCACGCCCGACGGACGGCACACGAGGTCGGAGTTGCAGCCGTGCCCGGGACGCTCGAGCCAGCGGCGATCGATCGTCCGGAAGACTTCGACCGTATCCTCGCGGACGCCGATTCCGTCGGCTTCCCGCTGCTGGTGAAGGCTGCTGCGGGCGGCGGCGGCCGAGGCATGCGCCGGGTTACGTCGCGCGACGAGTTGCGTGCGGCCCTGGCCTCGGGCTCCGCCGAGGCTGCCTCGGCGTTCGGCGATGGGGCCGTCTATCTCGAGCGGGAGATCAAGCCGGCGCGGCACATCGAGGTGCAGCTGCTGGGCGACGCGTCCGGCCGGGTCGTCGCGATCGGCGAGCGCGATTGCTCACTCCAGCGTCGCCATCAGAAGCTGGTCGAGGAGGCACCGGCCCCGGGGCTGACGACGCCCGAGCGCAAGAATCTCCATGAGATGGCCGTTCGCGTCGCCCAGGCGGCCGGACTGCGGAACGCCGCAACCGCTGAGTTCCTCCGCGCGCCCGATGGATCGATCTACTTCCTGGAGGTCAACACGAGGCTCCAGGTCGAGCATGGTGTCTCGGAGCTGGTTTCGGGTCTCGACACCGTCCGCGAGCAGTTCCTCCTTGCCGCCGGACGCCCACTCTCCCGGGCCGCGCTTGACGCCGCCGACCGCGCGGCGCACCCCGAGAGTCACGCCATCGAGGTCCGCCTGACGGCCGAGGACCCCGCCCGGGACTTTGCCCCGACGCCTGGCATCATCACCCGGTGGATCATGCCGGCCGGCCCCGGCGTCAGGGTCGATACGGCGATCGTTGCGGGCGATCGGGTCCCAGCGGAGTACGACAACCTGATCGCCAAGATCATGGTTCATGCCGGGACCCGTGAGGCCGCGATCGATCGGTTGCGCCGGGCGCTCGACGAGACGGAGATCGCCGGGATCCAGACGACCCTGCCGTTTCATCGCGAGGTGGCCCGCGCTCCGTCCTTCCTGGCAGCCGAGTTGTCCACTGGCTGGGTGGGGGAGCATTGGGATGGCCCTGCGGCATGGGCGAAGGCGGCCGAGTCGGCGCAGTACGCGGCTGGACTCGCAGCGCTCCAGCGGGAGCCGGCGGAACCGAGCGGGCAGGCCGTGCAGGCCCTGTTGCCTGATGCACCCTCGACCCCCTGGCGTCGGGCCGGCCTTGAAGAAGCGGCTGACCGATGGCCACGATGAGCGCAGGTCGGGCCAAGACTCGCACCGCGGACGTGCTCCAGAGCGTTGGCGATCCAGCGCTCGCACGCGAGCCTGCCGATGAGGCGCCGCCATCGAAACCGGCACCATCGTCGCGAGCGGTGCTCGTCAGCCTGGCCCCGGAGTCCAACTGGGCCGCGGCGCCACCCGTCGTCATCGATTCCGCCGGCGGAGAGGTAGTCGTCGATGGGACCAGGTCCGACGCGCGACTTGAGCTTCGAGACGCGGAGTCCGGCCTGCTGGCCACCGCCCGGAGCGGGTCGGACGGGACCGTGCGCGTGCGCCTCCTGCCTGCGATGCGGGGCCGGACCGTCCCGGCCGGAGTGCAGCGACGCGAGGTGATCGTGGACGGCTGGCGCGTCCTGGTGGATCTCGAGCCCGCCGCGCGAGCTGCGCTTCGTGAGCGAGCGCGGCGCGGTAATGCGGCCAGCGGCCACAGCGGACCGAGCGAGGTCCGTGCCATGATCCCGGGCGTCGTGCTGGCGGTTGCCGTCGGGGCGGATGATGAGGTGGAGGCAGGACAGGTGCTCGTCGTCGTCGAGGCCATGAAGATGCAGAACGAGATCAGGGCGCCCCGGGATGGCCGGGTCGATCGGGTTGCGGTTCAGCCCGGCACCAAGATCGAGGTCGGGGACCTCCTCGTGGTGCTGGCGGGCGAGTCCGCGGCGCAGTGACCGAATCCACGGATCCAGGTCGCGAGCGCTGGCGAAGGGAGACCCGCGCCCGGGCGCTCAAGAACGCGCCGGAGCGTCGATCGCCGTTCGTCACGTCCTCCGAACTCGAGGTTCGTGACCTCTACACGCCGGCCGATCTGGCCGGGCTCGATGAGGATCGCGATCTCGGACGGCCGGGCGAATTCCCGTTCACGCGGGGCGTCCAGCCGACCATGTACCGGAGCCGCTTCTGGACGATGCGCCAGTACGCGGGCTTCGCTACCGCTGCCGAGACGAACGCCCGCTTCCGCTACCTGCTCGAGCAGGGCCAGACCGGCCTGTCCGTTGCCTTCGACCTCCCGACCCAGATGGGCTTCGACTCGGATGCGCCCGAAGCTGCCGGCGAGGTCGGACGGGTTGGCGTTCCGATCTCAAGCCTGGCAGACATGGAAGTCCTGTTCGACCAGATCCCGCTCGGCCAGGTCTCGACGTCGATGACGATCAACGCGACCGCCGCCACGCTGGTCGCGCTCTACGTGGCCGCTGCGGAGCGCCAGGGTGTGGCCCGGGCGGACGTGTCAGGGACCGTCCAGAACGACATCCTCAAGGAATACATCGCCCGGGGCACCTGGATCTACCCTCCACGTCCGTCGATGCGCCTCGTCACGGATATCTTCGAGTTCGGCGCCCGGGAACTCCCGAAGTGGAACACGATCTCCATCAGCGGTTACCACATGCGCGAAGCGGGGGCCACCGCAGCCCAGGAGCTCGCTTTCACCCTCGCCGACGGGATCGCCTATGTCGAGGCGGCGCTGGCGCGCGGCCTCGACATCGATGAGTTCGCTCCGCGACTGAGCTTCTTCTTCGCCGCCTGGTCCGAACTGTTCGAGGAAGTCGCCAAGTTCAGGGCCGCCCGGAGGATGTGGGCGCGCATCACGAGGGACCGCTTCAAGGCGACCAATCCGAGGTCGATGGCCTGCCGGTTCCACGTGCAGACGGCCGGCTCGTCGCTGACCGCACAGTCGGTCGACAACAACGTCGTCCGGACGGCCCTGCAGGCCCTCGCAGCCGTGCTGGGGGGTGCGCAGAGCCTCCATACGAACTCGCGCGACGAGGCACTGGCCCTGCCGACCGAGGAGTCGGTTCGCCTCGCACTTCGAACCCAGCAGATCATCGCCCATGAATCGGGGGTGACCGACACGCCGGACCCGCTCGGTGGCTCGTACTTCGTGGAGTCGCTGACGGACGAGCTCGAGGCGGCTGCGCTGGCGTATCTCGACGAGATCGATGCGCTGGGCGGCACCCTGGCGGCACTCGAAGGCGGGTTCCAGCAGCGCCAGATCCAGGAATCGGCCTACCGCACGCAGCGGGCCGTCGACGCCGGAGATCAGGTCGTGGTCGGTGTGAATCGCTTCCGGGACGAGACCTCGACGATGCCCCCGACGCAGCGGATCGATCCGGAGGGCGAGCGACTCCAGGTCCTGGGCCTGAAACGTGTCCGCGAGGGCCGCGATCCGCGTGCCTGGGAAGCGACGATGGGCCGACTCGACGACGCCGCCCGTGGCTCGGACAACCTCATGCCGTTCCTGATCGATGCGGTCAACGCGTACGCGACCGTCGGGGAGATCGCCGATCGACTCCGTGCCGCATGGGGCGTCCATCGCGAGCTCATCACCGTCTAGGAGGGCTGAAGATGCTCCAACCGCCGGGCCGAATCCATCACGTGGCCGTGGTTGTCCAGTCGATTGAGGCCCGTCTCGCCCTCTACCGTGACCTGCTGGGGATGCCGGTCGAGGCGATCATGGAGATCCCGTCGGATCGGGTTCGCATCGCCTTCCTTGGCGTCGGCGAGTCGAAGGTCGAACTCGTCGAGCCGACCGACGATACGACCGGCGTAGCGCGATTCCTGGCCAGCAAGGGCGAGGGATTCCACCATGTCTGCTTCGAGGTCGCCAATCTCGCCGAGGAGCTGACCAGGCTCGCCATCGATGGGATCGAACTCATCGATAGCTCACCGAGGAGAGGAGCGGAGGGGCCGGTGGCGTTTCTCCACCCACGTTCCTGTGGCGGCGTCCTGGTCGAGCTGATCGAGGCTGCTGGCGGGCCAGCCTGGGTCGGGCTCGGGATGACGCCCGCGCCGCCCTCCATGGCCCGCGCGAAGCCACGCCGGAGCGGCGAGTCCTAGAGCGACCAGGCCAGGATCACCGCCGGCGACCGATCTGCGCGACGGGCAAAGGTGACGATGTCGCCGGCGAGCTGGCGGATCCACGGCTTTTCTTCGCGCGGGAGCGCTCCGAGTTCTTCCTCGATCAGCTCGATCCAGCGGCCGGCAACCGCGTCGATCGTGTCGTCGCCAACCCGGGCGATCTCCGAAACCCACCCCGGATCGACGCGCTCGACGGTTCGTTCCCCGACGTCGCCGGGCCCTTCAATCTCGGTACGAGCGTCGATGAAGTCGATCGGCCGGTCAGTCCGCGTGGCATCCCGGACCGCCTCGCTGAACAGGTCGAGCCAGGTTGGGTCCATCGCCCCGCCGAGCGCGATGTGAGCATCGAATCGGCCCTGGTCGTCGAAACCGTCCCAGTCGTCGGTGCTGATCGCCAGGAGGATCGCACGACTGTCACCGGCGACGAGGTCCATCAGGAAGCCCATCGCGTCTAGCCGCGGTAGCCGGCGTCGCGAAGGAGCGCGGGGATCTCGGTGGGGGATCCGGCGACCTTGAAGCCGGCAGCCTCGAGCGCAGTGACCTTCGACGCGGCCGTTCCGGCGCCGCCCGAGATGATGGCTCCGGCGTGACCCATTCTCCGCCCCTCCGGGGCCGTCCGACCCGCGATGAACGCGGCCTTCGGGATGTCGCGGAGATGTTCGGCGGCCCAGGCCGCGGCCTCCTCTTCGGCGCCGCCGCCGATCTCACCGATCAGAACGAGTGCGCGCGTATCGGGATCCTTTGCGAACAGCTCGAGCACGTCGAGGAAGGTCGTGCCGATGATCGGGTCGCCGCCGATCCCGATGCACGTTGACTGGCCGATGCCGGCATCGGTCATCGCCTGGACGGCTTCGTAGGTCAGGGTCCCGGAACGGGAAACCACCCCGACGTCGCCGGGCCGGTGGACCGACGCGGGGATGATGCCGACCTTGGCGCTGCCAGGGGAGGTGGCGCCCGGACAGTTCGGGCCGATGAGCCGCGCACCCGCCAGACGAACGGCCGCCACGACCGGGACCATGTCCAGGGCCGGAATTCCCTCGGTGATGCAGAAGATCGTCTGGATCCCCGCCGCAACCGCCTCGAAAACGGCGTCGGGTGCGCCGGCCGCCGGGACGAAGATGCAGGTGGTGTTGGCGCCGGTCTCGCGAACCGCTTCGGCCACGGTGTTGAAGACGGGGACCGTTCCATTGAGGGCGAGCTGGCCACCCTTGCCCGGCGTCATGCCGGCCACGATGTTCGTGCCGTATTCCTGCATCGCCAGGGAGTGGAATTCACCCTCTCGACCGGTGATCCCCTGGACCAGCAGCCGGGTATCCCGTCCGATCAGGATGCTCATGCCGCCGTCCCGTGCGAGGCGGCAACCGCCTTGGCGGCGGCCTCATCGAGCGAGGACGCCGTTTCGAACCGGGCCGCTTCGAGCAGGGCGGCGGCCTCCATCGCGTTCGTGCCCACGATCCGCACGATCATCGGCACGGATCGGGCCTGCTGAGCCCGCGCTTCGATCAGTCCACGGGCCACCTCGTCGCCGCGCGTGATGCCGCCGAAGATGTTGACCAGGATGGCGCTGACCTTCGGGTCGGCCAGGATGAGTCGCATCGCCGTCGCGACCTTGTCCGACTTCGCACCACCGCCGATATCGAGGAAGTTGGCCGGCTCACCGCCGGCTCGCTTGACCAGGTCCATCGTCGTCATCGCGAGGCCCGCGCCGTTGACCATGCAACCGATTGTCCCATCGAGGCGAATAAAGCTGATCCCGGCCTCGCGCGCCTCGGTCTCACCCGGATCCTCTTCATCGGGGTCGCGCAGGGCCTCGAGCTCGGGATGACGGGGGAGTGCGGAGTCATCGAGGGTCACCTTGGCATCGAGGCAGACCAGCCGCTCGACTGTGGTGCCGTCGGATCCGACCTCGCGGACGATGGCCAGTGGATTGATCTCGACGAGGTCCGCGTCGTAGGCGAGCATCGTTCTGACCAGGCCCTTGGCGATCCCGACAGCCGCTTTCAGATGTGACCCGAGGCCCATCCGGAATGCCAGCTGACGAGCCTGCCAGTCCTGGAGCCCGAGCATCGGGTCGGCGTGGACCGTGACGATCGCCTCGGGTCGCTCCGCCGCGACCTGCTCGATCTCGACGCCACCCTCGGCCGAGCCCATCAGCAGGATCCGGCGTCCCGCCCGATCGAGTACCGCCGACAGGTAGAACTCGGCGGTGATATCGGCGGCTGCGGTCACGAGCACCTTCCGGACGGTCATGCCCTTGATATCCATGCCGATGATCGCGCTGGCAACGGCCTCGGCCTCATCGCCCGACGCCGCCAGCTTGACGCCGCCGGCTTTGCCGCGGCCACCCACGAGGACCTGCGCCTTGATCACGACGCGCTCGACACCGCTGGCGAACAGCTCCTCGGCGGCTTCGCGGGCCTCGGCCGGGGAGTGGGCCACGGACCAGCCCGGGACCGGGAGTCCCTGGGCGAGGAGCAGGCTCTTGGCGTCGGCTTCCTGGATCTTCATCTGCGCATCGTAGCGGAGGGACGGCGATCAGCCTTGAGGCCGACCGGCCTTGTGCTCGCGGCGGCACGGCAGGTCCCCGGTCTAGAATGGACCCATGACCCACCGCGTCACACTCATTCCCGGCGACGGCATCGGACCGGAGCTTGCGGAAGCAACTTGTCGGGTCCTCGATGCGTCCGGGGTTGCTTTCGAGTGGGAGCAGGTCGAGGCCGGCGAGGCCTGCATCGCCGAGTACGGGACGCCGCTCCCGGAGCATGTCCTCGACTCCATCCGACGAAACGGGATCGCGCTCAAGGGCCCCATCACGACACCGATCGGCGGAGGGTTCCGCAGCGTCAACGTCACTCTGCGCCAGACCCTGGGCCTGTACGCCAACCTGCGCCCGGCCCGCTCGATCAAGGGACTCCAGACGCGCTACGACGACGTCGACCTGGTGATCGTCCGCGAGAACACCGAGGACCTCTACGCCGGGATCGAGCATATGGTCGGTCCTGACGCTGCGGAGAGCATCAAGATCATCACCAGGGCCGCCTCCGAACGCATTGCCCGCTTCGCCTTCGAATACGCGGTCGCCAACGGCCGGCACAAGGTCACGGCCGTGCACAAGGCGAACATCATGAAACTGTCCGACGGCCTCTTCCTCGAGTCGTGCCGGACCGTCGCAGCGGACTACGACGGCCGGATCGAGTTCGAGGACCGGATCGTCGACAACATGTGCATGCAATTGGTCCAGAAACCGGACCTGTACGACGTCCTGGTTCTGCCCAACCTGTACGGCGACATCGTCTCGGACCTGTGCGCCGGGATGGTCGGCGGGCTGGGCGTTGCGCCGGGTGCCAACATCGGGGACAACGGTGCCGTCTTCGAGCCGGTCCACGGCTCTGCGCCCAAGTACGCCGGCCAGAACCGGGCCAATCCAACCGCCATGATCCTGTCGGGTGCATTGATGCTCCGCCACCTCGGTCATCCCGAGGCCGCGGAGCGAGTCGAGTTCGCCGTTCGTGACGTGATCGCCGAGGGCCGCGATGCGACCCAGGACCTCGGAGGCAGCGCAGGCACGCGCGAGTTCGCCGACGCCGTCGTGCGGCGGCTGGACGCTTCGCCCGTCCCGTCGGCCCTCGCCGGCTGACCGGCAGACGAGCGTAGGAGTAGAGATGCTGCTGCTTCGATACCGCGGCGGAGAGGGCATGTTCGCCTGGGCGTTCCACCGGATCGCCGGTGTCGCGGTCTGGGCCTTCGTGGTCCTCCACGTGGTCGACATCTACCTCGTCGGCGGCAAGCCGGAGCTCTACAACGAACTGCTCCAGTTCTATGCAAGTCCGGCCGGGCGGCTCATGGAGGCGCTCCTCGGCGCCGCCCTCCTGTACCACGCACTGAATGGCCTCCGGATCATCGTGATGGACTTCTGGCCCGCCCTGACCCGCTGGCAGCGACAGCTCTGGTTCATGTGCTGGGGCACGTTTGTCGTCGTTGGCGTGCCGGTCGCCTGGATCATCCTCAAGCCGATCTGGGAAGGGGCGCCGAAATGAGCGCCCTGTACACCCGGGTCGGGCGCGCCCGGCCGGCCGGGCGCGGGCTCGAGCTGGCGATCTGGTTCCTGATGCGGATCACGGGCCTCGGCCTGTTCGTCCTGGCCCTGACCCACTTCATGATCCTCCACGTGCTGTACGACCCTGCCGAGCAGGATGCCTCGTGGATCGCCGAGGTTCGCTGGAGCAGCCTGTTCTGGCGGGTCTTCGACTGGTCGCTGCTGATGCTGGTCCTGTTCCACGGCTTCATGGGGGTCCGGACGGTCGTCATCGACTACACGACGGGACGAGCGCGCCGAGCCCTGACCCTGATCCTCTACTTGATCGCGTTGATTCTGTTTGCGCTCGGGACCACCGTCGTGACCACCCTGCCAGTGGTTCCCAAGGCCTGATGGCGACCCTGCAGCACGACGCCCTCATCGTCGGGGCCGGCGGTGCGGGACTGTGGGCCGCCCTCGAGCTGGCCAAGGCGGGCGTGGATGCGGCCGTCGTGACGAAGCTGTACCCAACCAGATCCCACACCGGGGCGGCCCAGGGCGGCGTGTGTGCCGCACTGGGCAACCTGGAGGAGGACAGCTGGGAATGGCACATGTTCGACACGATCAAGGGTGGCGACTACCTGGTTGACCAGGATGCCGCCGAGATCCTGGCGGTGGAGGCGATCGAGACGGTCATCGAGCTCGAGCACATGGGCCTGCCGTTCAACCGGACGCCGGACGGGAAGATCGATCAGCGACGCTTTGGGGGCCACACCCGCAACTTTGGCGAGGGGCCCGTCCGGCGTGCCTGCTACGCCGTGGACCGCACCGGTCACATGATTCTCCAGACGCTCTACCAGCAGTGCATCAAGCACGGTGTCAAGTTCTACGACGAGTACCACGTCGTGGACCTGCTGTCGGAGGGCGGGGCGCTCGGATCTGGCGGCCGGGCGGCGGGCGTCGTCGCCTACCGGATCGCCGACGGAGAGATCCACACGATCCGGGCCAAGGCCGTGATGCTCGCAACGGGCGGCTATGGGCGGCTTTTCCGCATCACCTCGAACGCCTGGTCCCTGACGGGGGACGGGATGGCCCTGGCCTATCGGCACGGCATCCCGTTGCAGGACATGGAGTTCTACCAATTTCACCCGACGGGCGTCGTTGGCCTTGGGATCCTCCTGTCCGAGGCGGCCCGCGGCGAAGGTGGCACGCTCCTCAACGATGCCGGTGAGCGGTTCATGGAGCACTACGCCCCGACCCTGATGGAACTCGCGCCGCGCGACATGGTCGCTCGCGCCATCTACCAGGAGGTTCGAGCCGGCCGAGGGATCGGCGGCAAGGACTACGTCTACCTGGACGTGCGCCACCTGGGCCGTGCGGTCATCGAGGAGAAGCTGGCCGACATCACCGAGTTCGCCCGCGTCTACCAGGGCGTCGAGCCCATCACCGAGCCGGTCCCGGTTCAGCCCACCGCCCACTACGCGATGGGCGGTATTCCGACGGATCTTCACTCCAGGGTCACCCGGGATGAGCACGGAACGGTGGTCCCCGGCCTCTACGCGGCGGGTGAATGCGCATCGGTGTCCGTTCACGGGGCAAATCGCCTCGGGACGAACTCGCTGGTGGATCTGCTCGTCTTCGGGCGACGGGCCGGGCGTCAGATGGCGGCCGACGTGCGCAGTGGGACGCTGCCGGATGTCCCCTCCGACGCCGCTGACGCGACCACCGGCGAGCTCGAGAAGATCCGCTCAGCTCCGCGCCGCGAGACCGCATCGAGGCTCAAGGCCAGCCTGGCCAACGTGATGATGGACAACGTCGGCGTGTTTCGCGACGAGTCGCTCCTGGTCGAGGCTCGTGATGCGGTCCGGGACCTCCGCGAGCGGTATCGCGACATTTCCATCGACGACAAGGGACGCGTCTTCAATACCGATCTTCTCGAGGCGCGCGAGTTGGGCTACCTCCTCGACTGCGCCCAGACAACGGTCGCATCCGCACTTGCTCGCAAGGAGAGCCGAGGCGCGCACGCTCGCGAGGATTACCCGGACCGTGACGACGTGAACTTCCTGGCGCACACGCTGGCATACAAGGCGGAGGGCGGGCCCACGCTTCGCTACAAGCCCGTGACGATCACGAAGTTCCAGCCGAAGCCGCGGAAGTATTAGGGCGCTGGACGGATGCAGATCGAGCTCAAGATCCTTCGCTTCGACCCAGAGCGGGACACCAGGCCGCACTGGCAGACCTACTCGGTCGTCGCCGATCCCAAGACCGACACCGTCCTCAACCTGCTTCACCGGGTCAAGTACGAGCACGATGGAAGCCTGACCTTCCGTCGCTCCTGCGCCCACGGCATCTGCGGGTCTGATGCGTTGTTGATCAACGGCCGCAATCGCCTCGCCTGCAAGGAGCGCATCGAGAAGCTCGGGCGGAAGATCTCGATCGCTCCATTGCCTGGGTTGCCCGTCGTCAAGGACCTGGTCGTCGACATGGAGGGCTTCTTCGAGAGCTATCGGTCGGTCATGCCATTCCTGGTGAACGAGGCACCCGAGCCCGAGCGAGAGCGCCCCCAGTCGGTCGAGGAGCGGGCGCGGTACGACGACACGACCAAGTGCATTCTGTGTGCGGCCTGCACGACCTCATGCCCGTCGTTCTGGTCCAAGGAAGCCTATGTCGGCCCGGCCGCGATCGTGAACGCGCACCGCTTCATCTTCGATTCGCGCGACGAGGCCGGCGACGAACGCCTCCAGATCCTGGCCGGCGACGACGGCGTCTGGCGATGTCGGACGATCTTCAACTGCACCGACGCTTGTCCGCGTGGCATTCACATCACACAGGCGATTCTCGACGTCAGCGCGGCGATCGTGGAGCGACGGCCGTAGCGATCCCGAAATCGGCCGTCTCGATGAGCCTCGGCCTCGACGGCGAGAACGATGTACAGCCCTCCAGCCCCGGAGTGGCGTTCCTGATCCGAACGGACGGAGCGGCGCGCGGCAATCCCGGTCCCGCCTCGGCCGGGGCGGTCCTGATCCGACTGGATCGGACCGATGCGTACGATCCGCGGGCGAGGCCGGATGCCACGATTTCGGAGTACCTCGGTGTTCGGACCAACAACGTCGCCGAGTACATCGGCGTGGTCCGGGCGGTCGCACTGGCCCGCGAGCTCGGTGCAGAGCGCGTCGAGATGCTGCTCGATTCGAAGCTGATCGTTGAGCAGCTCCACGGACGCTGGCGGGTCAAGGACTCCAAGCTCCAGCCGCTCTGGGGGGATGCGCTTCGAACGCTGCGGACGTTTGAGCTCGGCTGGAAGGCGGCCCATGTCCCGAGGGCGCAGAACAGCGCTGCGGATGCCCTGGCCAACGAGGCGATCGACCGGGTTGCGGCAGGTGGGCCAGCTACGGTCGTGACCCGCCCGGGCTGATCGGGCAGACGGCGTAGACTCGCCGCGTCAGCGAGGCGACCGGATGGTCGCGCGCCGGCGGGGAAACTCGACGGCGTGAGGAAAGTCCGAGCTCCACAGCGCAGGGTAGCGGGTAACTCCCGTCCGCCGCGAGGCGAGGACCAGCGCCACAGTGACGATGCCTGGCCCCGGACTCCGGTCCGGGTCGAGGAGTGAAACGCGGCAAGCTCTACCCGGAGCAAGGCCAAATAGGAGGGCGCAACCCGGTTCGCCGGGGGAGAGGCGCGCTGCCCAGCCCTCGGGTCGGCTGCAAGAGTTGACGGGCAACCGTCGACCTCAGATGGATGGCCATCCCCGTCGGGCGCTTCGGCTCCCGGTGGGACAGAACTCGGCTTACAGGTCGCCTCGCTGGCGCCTCACCGGGTTTCGTGCGAGCCCTGCGCTCGTTTTCGACTGGTCGCCTGCATCGTCGACTGCTATCGTGGCCCGCATGCCGAGATCGACCAACCATATCGACACGTTCCGGGCGCTCCACCAGGCGGGCTGCTTCGTGATCCCCAACCCCTGGGACGCCGGCAGCGCACGCCTCCTGGCGGGCCTCGGGTTCAAGGCCCTGGCAACGACGAGCTCAGGATTTGCCTGGACGCTCGGCAAATCGGACAACGGGGTGACCCTCGACGAGGCGCTCGAGCATCTGCGCGTCGTTGCCGGATCGGTCGATGTCCCTGTCAACGCCGATTTCGAGGGGGGCTTTGGGATCGAGCCCGAGGCGGTCGCCGCGAACGTCGCGCGAGCTGCCGAGACCGGGATCGCCGGCCTGTCGATCGAGGACTCGACCGGGAACCCCCTGGAGCCGCTGTTCGATTTCGACCTGTCCGTCGCGCGTATCAGTGCCGCCAGGAAGGCGATTGACGACGCCGGCGGACACGTGCTGCTCACGGGTCGCTCAGAGGGGTTCGTGGTTGGTCGGCCCGATCTGTCCGACACGATCCGTCGCCTGCAGGCCTACGCTGAAGCCGGTGCCGACTGCCTCTACGCTCCACGGATCGGGACGCTCGATGACATCGGGGCGGTGATCCGAGCCGTTGCGCCGAAGCCGGTCAACGTCCTGGTCGGGAGCGACTTCACGACCGTGGCGGTCCTCGCCGATCTTGGCGCCCGGCGAATCAGCGTCGGCGGGGGACTGGCCCGGGTTGCCTGGGGCGCCTTCCTCGAGGCTGCCCGGGAGATCGCGGACGAGGGAACCTTCTCGGGGCTAAACCGCGGGATCCCGTTCGCTGAGATCGACGGCGCCTTCGCCGCGGACTCGGATCACGAGGCCTGAGCCGAGCCGATCAATCCTCGTCCGGACGGAAGATGTGCGCAGCGGTGCAGGCGTTACAGACGTCCATCGCCGTCTCGAGGTCCCCGATGGGGATCGGTACCTTGCGATCCGGGTACAGGCATTCCACGTCGTAGACGCGCTCGTTGCGGGCCTCCACCTGGATCAGCCGCCTGAACGTGCAGCGGCGGATGCGGTGCGGCGCCAGCCGGTACTGGGCCGGCTCGGGGGTGGCGGGCGAGATCGGTAGAGCCACGGTGGGACTTGCCTCGGCGGTGCGTATCGCGGCGGACCGGTTCGCCGCCCGCCGGAAGCCTAGCACCGCGATTCGCGCCACGGCTACGCGGAAAAGGTACTAGAGTCGGCACCGGCCAGAACCGCATTCGAGAGGGTACGTGGACGCAGGGGAACCTCAGTCGCTCGCCGACCACGGTCTTCGATCCGAGGATCCGGGAGTGTGCCCGTTCCTGCGATCCGTCTCAAGCGGCGCCTTCCGCGCTCCGCTCTGGAACGCCAGCACGGAGAACCGATGTGTCGCCGGTGGACCTGCCGAACCACAGCCCCTCGACTGGCAGCGGGCGGCCTGCCTGACCGCCTCACACGTCCGGTGCCCGCGATACCCACTCGGGGTCGATGGTCCGGCGATCCCCCTGGTCGTCGACGAACGGCCTCGAGGATCAGAGCATGAGGCCGCTCCCGTGGCCGCTGTGGTCGTGATGTCCGCGGCAGAACCCGCCGCGCCCGCAGCGGCACCCGCCGCGCCCGCAGCGCCCGCGGCAGAACCCGCCGCGCCAGCAGCGGCGCCCGCAGCGCCAAACGATGGGGAGCTGGTTCGGGGCAGTCGCCTGATGACTCCGGCGATCGCGATTTCCCTGACGCTGCTCGTGCTTGCGGCTGCCGCGGCCATCTCGTTCGTGGCAGTGGCCGGTGGCCTCCAGCTGCCGACGAGCCCGCCATCCGGGGCCGTACTCGCCTCGCCGACGCCGGGAATCGGGCCATCGGTGGAGCCGAGTGCCGCTCCCACGGAAACCCCGACCGTCACGCCGACCGCGGCACCGACTCCCCAGGCGACGGCATCGTCCTTGCCGAGCCCAAGCCCCTCGCTCGCGCCTACGCCGTTGCCGAGTAGCGACCGATACCTCGTCCTGACTCCGTGCCCCTCGAAGCCCGACTGCTATCTCTACACGGTCAAGCGCGGTGACAGTCTCCAGCGGATCGCCCGCTACTTCGGCGTCCCGTACGACACCGTGCTGGCGATGAATCCGTCGATCACCGATCCATCGACGATCCATCCCGGGGACGTGCTGGAGCTTCCGCCTCCCACGCGCTAGCGGCTCGGCGCCACAACCGCTCATCCTGGCCCCCGACTGCCGCCAAGGGACACCCGGGCGGATGTCGATGACCTCGGATGTCGCCCCTGCACGGTCGGCCGGTCCCACGACCCTGACCTCGGGACCGTCTGCTTGAATTTCCGGGTTGACGCAGCGATTCCGCGCGCTATGATGCCCGTAGTGGCGAGAAGTGGGGAGAAGTGGGGAACTGCTTCGACCTTACGCCATAGCGGACAACCGGTAGGGCACACCCGGGCACTCCGCGACTAATTGACGGGTTCGCGGCCTCGAAGCCGCGGGCCCGTCGAAACCTCAGACGCGGAAGGCGGCCCCATCGGTGTTCACCGGCGAGTACCGGCACACGCTCGACGACAAGGGGCGACTCGCCGTCCCGGCGCGCTTCCGCGCACAGCTCGAGGACGGAGCCGTCGTCTCGCGCTGGATCGATGGATGCCTGGCGATCCACACGCGGACCGGCTGGGATGCACTCGCCGAGAAGGTCGCCGCACTCCCGATCACCGACGCCGCCTCGCGTCTCTTCGGGCGGAGCATCTTCGCCGGAGCCTCCGAGACGGAGATCGACCGCCAGGGCCGGATCCTGCTGCCGTCCTATCTCCGCGAGGGGATCGGGCTCGAGGGCGAGGCCGTCGTCGTCGGCTCCCGGGACCATGCCGAGATCTGGGCACCCGCCACGTGGGCCGATTACCGCCGCGCGATGGATGACCCGGCGGCGTTCGCCCAGGCGATCCAGGGCCTGGGCATCTGATGGACCAAATCCGTTTCCAGGTCGCCGTTCGGAACCGCCGAGCGTCGGGCGATGCCAGATGAGCACGGTCCATGTGCCCGTGCTCATCGACGAGGTCGTCTCGATGCTCGCGCCCGCGCCCGGCAGCCTCCAGATCGACGGAACGATCGGGGGCGGCGGGCATGCCGAGCGGATCCTGGAGGCGACGAACCCTGATGGCCGCCTCCTTGGCCTCGATGCCGATGGGGCGGCCATCGCCAGAGTTCGCGAGCGACTCGGCCCGCGCTTCGGTGATCGCCTGAGCCTGCGTCAGGCGAACTTCCGCGAGCTCGCATCGGTCGCGCCGGCAGCGGGCTTCGGGGAGGTCGACGGCTGCTTTCTCGATCTCGGGCTGTCCAGCTTTCAACTCGCCGATACGGAGCGCGGCTTCGGATTCCGAACGAAAGGAATGCTGGACATGCGCTTCGACGTGACGAAGGGCGTTCCGGCCTCGGAGTTGATCGCCTCGCTGGACGCCCCCGAGCTGATCGCCCTCTTCCGACGCTACGGCGAGGAGCCGTTCGCCGGGCGCATTGCCCGGGCGATCGTGGAGGCCCGCCGAACGGCGCCCGTTCGCACCGCTGAGGATCTTGCATCCCTGATCGAGCGCGTGGCCCCGGCCCAGGCACCCGGCCGACGACGCATCCATCCCGCCACGCGTGTCTTCCAGGCCCTTCGCATCGCCGTCAACGAAGAGCTCGATTCACTGGCCGTCGGACTCGAGGCCGCCCTGGGCCTCATGCGACCCGGCGGACGCCTCGTCGTCCTCAGCTATCACTCGCTCGAGGACCGGATCGTCAAGCGCTACTTCCAGGCCGAACGACGCGGGTGTGTGTGCGCGCCGGAGGCCCCTGTCTGCATCTGTGGCCGCGTGCCGCGGGTGCGTCTCCTGGCCCCGAAGGGCCTCATCCCCGGCGAGGAGGAGCTCGCCGCCAACCCTCGAGCTCGGAGTGCGCGGCTCCGGGTCGCCGAACGTCTCGCCGCGTAGCCATCGTCAAACGGATCGGCGGAGTGGAGCCGCCGGACGTTCATCGGGAGGAGGAGTCCCCATGAGCAAGCGTCATCAGACCAGCCGGCGTCGAACCTACGGCCGGCGACAGCACGAGGTCCACGAGCGTCAGGAACGGCGCATTGACCGCGGCCGACCGGAGATGAGCTGGGCCGAGGCTGGCGATGCCAACCAGGCTGACCCGCTCTCGTTCATGGATCCGCGGACGCCTCGTCTCCGATTTGGCTTCGCTGACTGATGGCCGTCTATCAAGGCGCCAGGCGGCGGGGGTTCGAGCTCCCGCGACCTCATTTCGACCTCGACGCTCCGACCTTCCGGGCACGTCCGCGCTCGGCGACGTCCGGGCTCCTGCGCGACGCTCGCTCGACCCGGGTGGGATCGATCCTCGCTGTGATCGTCGTCGCCTTCATGGTCGCGTTCCTGTCGCTCAGCCAGAGCGTCCGGGTTTCGGCGACCAGTTACGACATCGTGCGGCTCGGATCGGAGTACGAGCGCCTGGATGCGCGGCGCCAGGACCTGCGCTCGAACCTCGATCGCCTGGGATCCGAGCCGGCGATCCGGAAGCTTGGCCTGGACAGTGGCCTCGGACAACTTGACGCGCCCCTGATCATCCAAGCTCGCTAGTCCGAACGGAGTTACCTGGTGATCCTGGGACGGACGGATTCGCGCGGCCGCCTGGTCTTCCTGCTGATCGTCTTCGTGCTGTTCTCTGGTGCGCTCATCGCGCGGCTCGGCTGGTGGCAGGTGGCCCGTCGGGATGACCTCGCCGCGAGCGCCCAGCGCCAGATCTTCCTGCGCACCGAAGTCCCCGCGATCCGCGGGTCCATCTACGATCGGAGCGGCACGGTTGCCCTTGCCTCGAGCGTTTCGCGGGATCGCCTGACCACCAACCCGAAGCGGCTCTCGTCGACTGATCGCGAGGTCCTCGTCGCGCTGCTGGCCGATCGGCTGGGACTGGATGATGCCGCGGTCCTGACCCTGCGCGCTCGACTCGCGTCGGATCAGTCATACGTCGTGCTCGCCCGCGACCTGCCCACCGAGCAGACCGACCTCATCGTGAGCGCGGCGCGATCGAACGGGATCACCAACCTTGGGGTTGAATCCACTCAGCTACGCCTGTACCCACAGACTGGCGGGGCGCCCAAGACATCGCTGGCGGCCCACCTGATTGGCTTCGTCAACCGCGAAGATGCGGGCCAGTACGGCGTCGAGCGCTACTACCAGGACCTGCTCGCGGGAACACCGACGATCATGGAATCGGACCGCGACGCGAACGGTCAGCCGGTCCTCGAGACGGAGCACACGGTCTCCGCGGGCACCCCCGGGGCTGATCTTTCGCTGACCATCGACGCCGGGCTCCAGCTGGCCCTGGAGCAGGAGGTCATGGCGGCCTGGGTCGCAGATCGACCTCGAAGCGTTTCCGCGGTCGTCATGGACCCGTACACCGGCGCGATCGTCGCGGAGGCGACCTATCCGTCCTACGACGCCAACGACTACTCGACCGTCGCCTCGACGGACTCCGGCCGGTTCATCGATCCAGTGGTCTCGGAGGTCTATGAGCCCGGTTCGGTGTTCAAACTCCTGACGGTCATCGCCGGACTCGAAAGCAAGACCGTGACGCTCCAATCGAAGATCAACGACACCGGAACCCTCAAGCTCGACCAGGGCAGGACGAGAGTCTCCGACGCGGACCTCAAGGCCATGGGCGTCCTGTCGCTCGTCGACGGCATCGCCTATTCGCGGAACGTCGTGGCCGCCAAGGTGGCCCTTGGCCTCGCCCCGAAGACCCAGGACGCGGCGAAGGTGCTGTACGGTGTCTGGACCCGGCTCGGTTTCGGTTCCAAGACGGGTATCGATGTTGCCGGCGAGGTCTCCGGCCTGCTGCGAGATCCAGCCGATCGAACCTGGCGGCAGATCGATCTCGCCAACGGCGCGTTCGGCCAGGGCGTGGCGGTCACGACGCTCCAGCTGGCGACCGCCTATGCGGCGATGGTCAACGGCGGAATCATGCCGACTCCGCACGTCGTGGCTGCCGTCGACGGCCAACCGGTCGTGGTGGCCGACCGCGGCCAGGTGATCGACCCGGCGCTGTCGCCGGCCCTGACCGACCTCATGAACCATGTCGTGACGACCGTTCCGTACTATCGGGATCGGACCCTCATCCCCGGCTACTACGTTGGTGGCAAGACTGGCACGGCCCAGATCTGGGACAACGCGATCCACAACTGGAAGTCGGGCACGTTCAACTTCTCGTTCGTGGGGTACATCGGGCGGCGGGTCGGCCACCCGGACCTCGTCGTGTCGGTCCGGATCAACGAGGGACGCCCGTCGTCCCGGCGCGTTGGTCAACTGTCCATGCCGGTCATGTCGTTCGAGCTGTTCAGGCGGATTGCCACCGATGCAATGAGCATCCCGGGTCTCCTGCCGGAGCTGCCTCCGATGGACCCGCTGGCCGGTCCGCTCCGGCGATGAGTGCGGTCGTGGCCACCAGTCGCGCGCCGTCCGGTCGGCGCCGCTGTGCCAAACTTCGGCTCGTGTCCGAGCCCTCGATACCGCGCGCCAGCCGCGCCACTCCGGCAAACGGGGCGAGGGTCGATGCCCTCACGACCGTGGATCTCGTGGCCCTCAGCGGCGGTCGGCTCGTCCGCGATTCACATCGTCCGATCCTGGGCGCGGCCGTCGATTCGCGTCTGGTCAGGCCCGGTGAGCTGTTCGTCGCGCTGCCCGGCGAGCGGACCGATGGACATCGGTTTCTGCGCGAGGCGGTGATTGCGGGCGCCTCCGCGATCCTCATCGCCTCGGAACTGGACCCACCCACCATGACCTCATTCGGCGATGTGACGATCGTGACCGTGGCGGACCCACTGATCGCGCTCCAGGACATTGCCGCCGGCTGGCGAGCCCGATTCGATCCCCTGGTCGTCGGCGTGACCGGAAGCATCGGCAAGACATCGGCCAAGGAGGCGATTGCCACGGTCCTCGCCGCCCGGGCGAAGACGCTCCGGAGTGAGGGCAACCAGAACAACGAGATCGGTCTTCCGTTGACCCTTCTCCGCCTCGGCAGCGATGACCGCTACGGCGTCCTGGAGATGGGCATGTACACCGGCGGCGAGATCGCCAGGCTGGCGGCCATCGCGAAGCCAACGATCGGGGTCGTGACGAGCGTCCTCGGGGTTCACCTCAGCCGGATCGGCAGCATCGAGGCCGTGGAGAACGCCAAGGCAGAGCTCATCGAGGCGCTCCCGGCCAACGGGATCGCGGTCCTCAACGCGGATGATCCGAGGGTCCGCCGAATGGCTGGGCGGACGAAGGCCCGCGCCATCACCTACGGATTCGCGCGCGACGCGGACATCCGGGCCACCAACGTCCGGGCCCTGGGAGCCAAGGGCATGCGCTTCCAGCTCCGGATCTCGACCGGCGAGAGCCCGCGAGCGCTGTCCGTTCGCCTCCCGATGCTTGGTCGGTTGTCCGTCCATAACGCGTTGGCCGCCGCAGCCGTCGGAGTTGCTGTGGGGATGGAACCGGACCAGATCGCCGCCGCCCTGTCGAGGGGCTGGTC
>JBBQMH010000029.1:0-25087 GCA_038328755.1 Candidatus Limnocylindrales bacterium | reverse complement strand
CGGGCCGACCCAGTCACGGACCGAGGGCGGCATCAGCAGCAGGGTGTCCTGGTCATACGGGCGGAAGGTCTTGGTGCGCATACCAGATTCTCTCATCCGCCAGACCGCCCCGCTGGCCATTACCGACACAGCCTCCTAGGGCCTCATCAGTCCCTGGGTCTCGCCTGGGTCACCACTCCACGAGCTTCCAGATCTCTGGCTCAAGCTCCCCCGGCTGGCCCCCGATATCAGCGAAGATCGCAACGGCAACCTTGAGGTGCTCCATCGCCTCTTCGTGCCGTCCAGCGGCGCGGAGCATGTCGGCGAGGTTGTTTTCGAGGGCCGCCTGGCGATGTCGATCCCCTTGGCGCTCGCACAGGATCAGCGCCTCGTGGATCAACGCCATCGCGGCGCCCGGATCGCCTTCATCGGCGACGACCAGGGCCAGCGTGTTCAGCGCGGCAACCCGCAGACCCGGCTCCGCATCGGCGTCAGCGAAGGTAAGCGCCTGCTCGAGATGGTCCTTGGCCACCGCAAGCTGTCCGGCATGACGAGCCAGCATGCCCAGCACGTCGTGAGCGCGGGCCATTGCTACGGGACCGACGGCACCGGACGCGGCGCTGAGCGCATCGCGAGCGAATTCGGCCGCCGTACGGCTATCGCCACGTCGGTAGGCAACCGCACTCCGATCGGCGAGGATCGCGCTGCGGAGCCCGGAATCATCCGACTCGACATCCGCCAGGGCGGCCGCAAGGTGCACGTCCGCCTGCTCCCAGTCGCCCCTCCGAGCTTGCACGCGACCCAGCTGAAGCTCGATCTCGACCAGTCCATCTGACCCGGCGAGAGCCGCGGCCGTCTCGAGATGTGCGAGCGCGCCCCGGTAGTCTCCCAGGAGGGTCAGGACCTGCCCGAGCTCCTCATGCAGGAGCCCGGTCGAGGGGTGGCCGAGGGCCAATGCCGCTTCAAGATGCTCTCGGGCTTCGGCATTCGCATAGACCAACCGGGCCTGCTCGCCGGCAAGACGGTAGGCCTCAGCCGCTTCTCTTGTGCGACCGGCGAGGCGCTCGTGGTACGCGATGAGCGGCCAGCGGACGGCACCCTCGCGACCCCCTCTCGGCGCAGCCAGCGACTCGGCTACACGCCGATGGAGCAGGCGTCGACGCGCCAGCCCGAGATCCGCGTACGTGACCTCGCGCAGCCTGGCATGGGTGAAGTCGTACCGGATGGCCGTACCATCGGCCGCGGCTACCTCCCGGACGATGCCGCGGCGAGTCAACTCCTCGAGAGCCGCAACTGCCTCCTCTTCGCCGCGCCCCGAAGCGAGCCGGACGGTCTCGAACTCGAACGAGCGACCGATGACCGCAGCCGCGCTGGCGATCTGTCGGGTAAGTTCCGAAGTCGAGGCGAGCCGGGTTCTGACGAGCGCGTCGATCCCACCCGTCAGGCCCGCGACGCTACCGCCAGTCACGGCCGATCCAGCCAGCGCTTCCGCCACGTACAGGGGCAGGCCCTCGGACTCGGAGAACAGGGCCTCCACGACCTCGTCCGTCGCTCGTACCCCCAACGCGGCGCGGGCGAGAGTCTCGACGTCGGATCGGCCGAGGCGTCCGAGCGTGACCTCCAACGCCGTAGCGTCGGTCGCAGCTGCGGCGATGACTGCCTGGCCGGCGGTGTCGGGCAGATCCTCACGTCGCCAGGTGAGCAGAATACTCAGCGGACGTCCCTGGAGGCGACGTGCCAGGAACCCGATGGCTTCGAGCGTGGGTGCGTCCGCCCAGTGCCCGTCGTCGAGCCAGAGAACGCCGGGCAGCGGCCCGGTCGCCAGTGCCGAGAGGACCTCGACCAGCGCCTCCAGCAAGCGCCTGCGACCCAGTGGATCGCTTGAGCCTGCTGGCTGCGGCTTCACGCCGGGGATGGGGACGAGCCTGGCGGCTTCGGCGAGAGAATCAGGGCTGACAGCCGCAAGACGCGAGGCGGCCTCGGGATGACCAAGCCCCGCCCGGATGAGTTCGGCGATTGACGCATATGGGATTGCCGCTTCGCCTGCGTAGGCGCGAGCCTCGAGAACAGTCGCGCCGCGCAGAACGAGAGGCTCGACGAGTGCTCGAGCAAGCCGGGTCTTACCGATCCCAGGCTCACCATCGATGATCATCAGCCGGCCATTCGGCCCAACAGCGTCGACCGCGGCCGCCAGACGCTTGAGCTCGGCGTCCCGGCCGACGAAACCGACGCCCTGCATGGACGCGTCGAGGTCCGTCGACGAGCCTGCCAGCAGCGGCGCAGACGCCGTGACCGGCGGCACGAACGTAGCCACGACGGGTCGGGCAAATCGTTCACCGCGGATCGCCTCGTAGATCTCGGTGGTCGCGTCCAACGGGGAGACTCCCAGCTCCGCATCGAGCACCCGGACGCATTCCCGGTACTGGCGAATGGCCGCGGCACCTTCTCCGGCGGCAGCGTAGGCCGTCATGAGGAGCCGGTGCGCCGGCTCGTGGAGGGGATCGAGCTCGAGCCAGCGTCGACCTGCGGCGATCGCCCGATCCCAGGATCCGGCCGCAAGGCTTGAGCGCGCCAAGCGCTCAAGCGCAGCAGCAAGGTCGCGCCGATACGCCTCTGCCTCGGCCGTCTGCCACTCGTCGAACGGTTCGCTGTCACGGAGCCCGAAGCCGTCCATGAAGGGTCCGCGATCGAGGGCAATGGCGGTCTCGAGCCAGCGGTCGCAGGCACCGCAGGCGACATCGAGATCATGGCCGTGACCACGAACGCGGCCGAGGGCCTCGCGGGCGGATGCCAGGTCCAGGTCAACCTCGCCTGGACGCAGCGCGACGGCCGAGCGATCGATGGAGAGTGCGCGCCCATCCATCGCGGAATTGAGGACCGAGAGTGTCCTCCGCAGAGCGCTCCGGCCATCGATGTCATCGGACTCGGGCCAGAGCAGCGCGACGAGCGATTCACGGCTCGCCGGGCGTCCGGTCACGGCAAGGTACGCGAGGAGAGCGACTGCCTTGCGCGTGTCCACGGCCAGCGGCATGCCATCGACATGGATATCGACAGGCCCGAGCAGCCGGATCGAGACTCGCGGCGCGGTCACGAACGTAACGGTACCGCGTCCGATCCTCCACTCGTAACGGAATCGTGGGCAGCCAGGCAGTCGCGTGCCGTAACGTTCCCCGAACGATTACCGTCCACCATATGGGGCAGATGAACGCGTCCCGGTCTCCTTTCGCCTGCCCAAGGCCATCTCCATGACCGGCGATCCGGGCGCTCTGCGTAGGCCCGCGCTCCACGGGATTGCGGCGCGCCTGGTCTGGGCCGTGGTCGTCGTCGAGCTTCTGGCGGCAGCCGCCGCGTCGATCGCGTGGCCACCCGCTGATGTTCCGCCCGCCGGAATGGTCGCCTTCTACCTGTTCGTCGTCACTGCCGGCGGCGTCGGAGCCCTGGTCGCCGTCAGGCAGCCCCAGAATGTGATCGGTTGGATCCTCTGGGCACTGGGCGCGGTTGTCGCGATGGTCGTCATCTCCCTGTCCTACATCGACACCAGCACACTGCGCGCCTCGGGGACATGGCCGGGCACAGCCATCCTCGGGTGGGCGATGAGCTGGAGCCTGCCGCCGACCCTCGCTGCCGTGGTGCTCGTTGTCCCGCTCGTGTTCCCGGATGGCCGGCTGCCCTCGCCAGGCTGGCGACCCGTTCTGTGGATCCAGCTTCTGGCCGCCGTGATTCTGACGATACCGGCGGCGTTCCGGCCCGGTGGGCTAGATACCGGTCCGTTCGACAACCCGTTCGGGATCACAGGGATCGATCCCTTCTTCAGTTTCCTGGATGCCGTCGGCCCGCTCGTCTTTGGGATCGGCCTGGTGGGCTCGATTGCCGGCGCTCGAAGCCGGTACCGCCACGGGACCGAATTCGAACGGCGTCAACTTCGGTGGTTCGGAGCGTCGCTGATTCCCGCCGGCATCCTCGTTTCGGTTGTCTTCCTGCCGATTCCCGCACTGGCCGACATCGGCTGGATGATGGCCCTGCTCGGCTTGTCACTCGTGCCCGTCGCCATCGGGGTCGCCGTCCTGCGGTATCGGCTGTACGCGATGGACCGGATCATCAGTCGCGGCATTGCGTGGCTCATGGTTTCGGCCATCCTTGCCGGGTCGTTCGTCATCGTGATCGTCGGGCTGCAGACAATCCTCGCGCCGTTCACAACGGGAAACACCCTCGCAGTGGCGGCGTCGACGCTCGTCGCAGCGGCCCTGTTCCAGCCACTCCGCATGCGGGTCCAGCACGGGGTCGATCGGCGCTTCAACCGGTCGCGGGTGGATGCGGAACGGGCGATCGGCGACTTCGGTCGCCGTGCGCGCGATGAGGTCGATCTTGCACCGCTCCTTGCCGCGGTTCTAGGGACAGCGCAGTCCGCGGTTACTCCGTCACAGGCCAATGTCTGGCTCAGAGGCGATAGATGACGACCGGGCAGACACCAATCGGATCGATTGCGAACGAGCGGCGGCCCCTGCGCGGCTGGCGCGCGTGGCTCGTCTGGGGAGTCGTGGCCGCCAACCTCACATTTGTGCTCGGAGTCTTGCTCACCGCTGGCCCTGGGCCTGATACACCGGCATACGCGGTACCGATCTACGGGGCAATGGTCACATCCCTCGGCGGCATCGGAGCGCTCGTGGCGACCCGACAGCCACGCAATCCGGTGGGCTGGATCCTGTGGGCAACAGTGACGATGGTCGCGGTCAGCATATCGGGAGCCGGCTACGTTCGTCTGAGCCTGACCTCGTTCGGCGGTGGCCTACCCGCCACGGTTCTGCTCGCCTGGCTCCAGGGCAACCTGTTTATCCCCGCGGTCATCCTGATCACCTCGATCCTGCCGCTGTACTTTCCTGACGGCACGCTGCTGTCGCCTCGGTGGCGATGGGCGGTCCTCGTAGGCGTTGCCGGGGTGATCATCGCTGCCCTCCCTTCGGCCTTCGACCCAGGCCCGCTGACGAACACCACGATTGAGAACCCGCTCGGGATCACCGGCTTCCATGCCCTCGATGGACTGCTCGGCCTCGCGAATGCACTGATGGCATTGGGGGCGTTTCCTCTCGCGATCATGAGCTCCGTGCTTCGCTACCGTCGGGGCAACATCACGGTTCGCCGGCAGTTCAGATGGTTCGGAGCGGCTGTCGGATTCACCGTCGCCGGGCTCAGCCTGTCGTTGTTTGGCGAGCTCATCCAATTCCCGCCCGTTTCGGACGCCGGCTGGAGCCTCGGGCTGGCAGGCCTTGGCTTCATCCCGATCGCGATCGGAGTAGCAGTCCTGCGCTATCGCCTCTACGACATCGACCGGATCATCAGCCGGACGATTGCGTATGCCAGCGTCACGGGAGTCCTTGGCGTCACCTTCGTCGCGCTGGCCCTCCTGCTGCAGGCCGTCCTCGAGCCGTTCACCCAGGGCCAGACCATCGCGACGGCCGCCTCCACACTCGCTGTGTTCGCACTCCTGCAGCCCGTTCTCCGACGGATTCGGCGTGTCGTTGACCGACGATTCGATCGGGCCCGCTACGACTCGGAGCAGATCTCGGCTGGCTTCGGGGATCGCCTCCGTGTCGGCTTCGACCCTGGCCTGGTGGCCACGGATCTTGCGAATACCACCAGTGCCATCCTCTCCCCGACGTCGGTCGGCATCTGGATGCGCTCCAGGAGCGGCCGATGAGCATGGCGTGGAAAGGGCGCCTTGCGTGGATGCTCGCTCTGGCGGCGATTGTGCGGCGCCGCGGGGTCGCGGTCGCGGTGCTCGCCGCCTGCCTCGCGATGGCCGCGTTCAGCGTTGCGTCGGTCGCGCTCCCGAGTCCGGAGCCGCTTCCCAACCGGCCATCGCTTCTCAACTTCCTCGCAGTAACAAGCATCCTCGTCACATTCCCGTCGGTCGGGGCCATCCTCGCGATTCTGCGGCCCGTCAATCCGATGGGCTGGCTGTTCCTCGCCATCGGGTACTCGTTCACGATCGGGGTCTTCAGCACCGAGTATGTCGGTCGCTCGCTTTACGGTGGGCTGCCGCTGCCGGCCGTCACGCTTGTCGCCTGGTTGGGCTCATGGGGGTACACGCTCGGTGTTGGCCTCGCGGTCACGATCGTGCCGCTCCTCTTCCCAAACGGTCGCGTGCGGAGCCGGATCTGGCGTATCGTGATCGCCGGCGCGATCGTACTCATCGCCGCGGCCGTGGGCAGCCAGATGCTGCTACCACCGTCGCCAGGTGACCCGCTAGCGATCGCCAATCCCATCGCCGTCGCGGGTCAGGTCACGGACGCGGTCCGCGCGCTGAACATCGCGACGCTCCCGGGGATCGCGATCCTCGGACTCATCAGTGTCGGATCGCTCGGCGCCCGATTCCGCTCCTCGCGTGGGGTCGAGCGCCAGCAGCTCAAATGGCTGTTGCTGGCGACCATCCTGATGGTGGTGGCCATCGTGGGAGCAGTCTCGACGCAGGCCGATGGGTGGTTCATGGCCATGCTGCTTGGTGCCGCGTCGATCCCGGTCGCGGTCGGCATCGCCATCCTGCGTCATCGCCTCTATGAGATCGACCGCCTGATCAGTCGGACGCTCGCGTATCTCGCCCTGACGGCGATTCTGGGGACGGTCTTCGTCGGGGTGATCGTGGGACTCGAAGCCCTGCTCGCGCCATTCACGGATGGGGACACATTGGCCGTCGCTGCGTCCACGCTCGTCGCGGCAACCCTCTTTCAGCCGCTCCGCGGGCGAACCCAGTGGGCCCTGGATCGCCGCTTCAACCGCTCGCGGGTAGATGCCGAGCGTGAGGTGTCGGCGTTCGCGGCGCGCGCGAGGGACGAGGTCGACCTCGCTCAGCTCAGCAGCACGGTGCTCGCGACCTCCGTCGCGGCGGTCGCTCCGTCGGTTGCCGACATCTGGTTGCGGAGCCGAGCGCGTGACCGGGGCCCCCGTGCATGAAGGCGGCCGCCGGACACGTTCGAACCCGCACCGGCGATGGCCACGGTCTGGCGGCGCTCATCCGTTCCCCTTCTCCCCGCGCGCTCATTTCGTAACGATGTCGGGACGCTCATAGCCGAGGATGCCCACGATGACTGCACTCAAGCGCCCCCTCCGTCGCCTCATCCGCCGTTCCGCCGCAGAGACAACGCCCGCCGTTGCGCCCGTGCCCTCGACGCCGGCTGACCAGCCCGGTGTCGCCATCGACATCCCGGAGTCGGACCCGCTCTTCGCCTTCCTCCAGGCCGCGCCCGGGCCGGTGGATCTGCTGAAGCTGGAGCTGGCATCGCCAGCCCTCGAACTGCTTCGCGCAGCTGGCGTCGCTCTCGTCGTCCCGCTCGTGACGCAGGGCGAGCTGATCGGCACACTGAACCTCGGCCCGCGCCTGTCCGAGCAGGAATACTCGTCGGACGACCGCCGGCTGCTCGGGACCCTCGCCGCGCAGGCGGCACCGGCGATCCGGGTCGCCCAGCTCGTCCGTGAGCAGGCGGCTGAAGCGGCCGAACGCGAGCGCTACAACCAGGAACTCAAGGTCGCGCAGCTCATCCAGCAACAGTTCCTGCCGCGCGAACTGCCACAGCTCCGCGAATGGCAGGTGGCCGCGTTCTACGGCCCTGCGCGCGTGGTCGGCGGGGACTTCTACGACTTCATCGACCTCGGCGACGGGCGCATCGGCGTGGTCGTCGGCGACGTCACCGACAAGGGCGTCCCGGCCGCGCTTGTCATGGCCCGGACGCACTCGATCCTCCGGGCGGAGGCTCCACGTCTGATCGAGCCGGGCAAGGTCCTCGCCCGCGCGAACGAACTCCTCGTGCCCGAAATGCCGGCTCGAATGTTCGTGACCTGCCTGTACGGAGTCCTTGAGCCTGCGACCGGTCGGTTCACCTTCGCCAATGCCGGGCACAACCTCCCGTATGTCCGGACCGCGGACGGTGTCATCGAACTCCGGGCAACCGGGCTCCCGCTCGGGCTCCTTCCTGGGATCGTCTACGAGGAGACAAAAAGCGTCATCGCGCCCGGGGAAGCCGTCCTCCTCTACTCCGACGGCCTCGTCGAGGCCCACAACCCGGACCGGGAGATGTATGGCTTCCCCCGTCTGCGCGAGGCGATGGCCACGGACGACGCCGGAAGCCAGCTGCTCGACCGACTCCTCGACGAGCTGCATGCCTTCACCGGCGGCGGGTGGGAGCAGGAGGACGACATCACGCTGGTCACGCTCCGGCGATCCATCGGTACGACGGACGACGCCTGGTCGGAGGACCGGCCCGAGATCCCGGTCACCCGTGACGACGCGACGGACGCCCCGCCAGGGGCCGAACCGATCCTGGCCTTCTCGATCCCCGGCGCGATCGGGAACGAGCGGGCCGCGATGAAGCGCGTGGCGGACGCCGTCGCGCCGTTCGGGGTCGAAGGTGGGCGCCTGGAGCGGCTCAAGACGGCCGTCGCCGAGACGATCATGAATGCCATCGAGTACGGCTCCCAGGGCAACCCGGAGATCCCGGTGGATGTGCGCGTGGACGTGGATCCGGATGCCATCCGCATCCGGGTGACCGACCGGGCCCTCTCGGGGCCCGTCCCTGATGCCGAGGCGCCTGACCTCATGAAGAAGCTCGAGGGCCTCCAGAAGCCACGCGGCTGGGGCCTCTTCCTGATCCGCCACATGGTGGATGGCATGGACGTGCACGAGGCCGATGGCCTCCAGACCGTCACTCTCACCCTCGCCCGCGACGGGCACTGATCGATGGAGACAGCAATGGACGACAGACGGTTCACCGTCGAGGTACTGACCCCGACTGCCGGCGAGGCACGCCTCGCCATGCGCGGGGACGTCGATGTCGCCGCTGACGAGGCGCTCGCCGCAGCGTACGCAGAGGCAGCGTCAGCGAGCGCGACCCGCGTCGTCCTCGACTTCAAGCAGGTCGAGTACATCAATTCGACCGGTATTGCCCTGATCGTCCGACTGCTCGCAGAAGCACGTCGAGATCACCGCGAGGTGATCGCTGAGGGCCTCACGGACCACTACCGCGAGATCTTCCACATCACCCGGCTTTCCGACTACATGACCATCGCCGACGACGCGTCGGAATCCACCAGCGCGTAGGAGGACATCGTGACCGACACCACCATCGACACAGTCCAGTCAGGAACGGCCGCGATCCTCCGAATCCACGGCGAGATCACGGGCGGCAGCGATCCCGAGCTGATGGCCGCTTACGCGAAGGCAAGCGCGGCAACCAGGTCCATCGTGGTCGACTTCGGCGACTTGGAGTACATGAATAGCGGTGGTATCGGACTCCTGGTCACGCTCTTGGTGCGCACGCAGCGCGCCGGCCAGAAGTTGCTCGCCATTGGCCTGACTGAGCACTACCGCCAGATTCTCGGCCTGACGCGCCTCGACGAGGCGATTTCGATCCACGACGACGAAGCCTCGGCACTCGCCGCGGCCATCTGAGTAGCGCCGGCACCGGCGCCCGGAGGCTTGACATGACCGCTACCGAACCGCGCACGCCCCGTGACCAGGAATCCTGGGCGCGGCCGACTGATCGGCTCACGACAACTGCGAAGAGCACCGGTGTGGACACGGTCACCGGCAAGCGCGTCACTGGACCGATCCAGGGCTTCGGCCAGATGTGGCAGAAGACCTTCAAGGTCCGCCTCGACGATGTTGCCTTGGATCCCGAGGCGGTCGTCGCCCATTGGAAGGCCGGTTTCCCGACCTTCTGGCCGAAGGGCGCGACCTTCTATGCGCCCCTCGCCGGCATCACCCCGGGCGAAGTCGCGCTCCTGGAGGTCCCGCCGGTCCCGGGCTCGCCGGTCAAGATGTCCACCGGCGTCATGGTCCTCTACGCTGACCGCGAATCCTTCACCTTCATGACGCCTGAGGGGCACGCACTTTCGGCATGGATCACCTTCTCCTCGTTCAAGGAGGGCGGCGTCACCGTCGCCCAGGCGCAGGCGCTCGAGCGGACCAGCGATCCGTTCATCGAGCTGACCTACATCCTCGGCGCCAACAAGATGAACGACCGCTTCTGGGAGCAGACGCTCGAGAATCTCGCCTCATCGCTGGGCGTGGCGGCGCCATCGGTCACGTCCGTCAAGGTCTGCGTGGACAAGCGGCGCCAGTGGCGGTACGTGCGAAACCTTCGCCACAGCCCATTGGTGTCGATGCCGCTCTCCGTGGTCACAGCTCCGCTGCGCTGGTTCCGGCGCCGACGCTCCGCGTGACCCGTCGGGTCCGCCTCACCCTCACCCGCGGCGAGCTGCCTTGAACGTCGCCGGGCGGCTCGGTCCATCTTCCCTCGACGCCGTCGTCGTGGGCGCCGGACCGAATGGGCTGGCTGCCGCGATTGAGCTCGCCCGAGCGGGGCGCTCAGTACGCGTCTACGAGGCAGCCGCTACCGTCGGGGGCGGTACGCGTTCGGCTGAGTTGACACTGCCCGGATTCATCCACGATGTCTGCTCGGCGGTTCACCCGCTGGCCGTCGCCTCACCGTTTTTCCGCTCGCTCGATCTGACCCGCCACGGGCTCGAGTGGGTCCATCCAGAAGCCCCGCTCGCCCATGCCCTGGAACCCGGGCGGTCGGTCGTCCTGGAGCGGGACCTCGCCGCCACCGGCGAGGCGCTTGGGCGCGACGGCGCGGCGTGGGGCCGACTCATCGGACCGCTGGTTCGCGAGTGGGAACGCCTCGTCCCACTGCTCCTCGCACCAATCGTCCGACCCCCGCGCCACGCGATCCTCCTGGCCCGGTTCGGGATCGCCGCGCTACCACCCGCGACCGTACTCGGGCGGCTCGCGTTCCGGGAGGAACCGACTCGTGCCCTGTTCGCGGGGATGGCGGCCCATTCCATGGTGCGCCTCGGGCGGCCGCTGACCGCTTCATTCGGGCTGGTCCTCGCGACGCTGGCCCATGCCGTCGGCTGGCCTGTCGCGCGCGGTGGAAGTGGCCGCGTAGCAGCTGCGCTCGAAGCTGAGGCCCGGGCGCTTGGCGTCGAGATCGTGACCGGACACCGCGTCGCCTCGCTGGCCGATCTCCCGGCTGCGCGCGCAACCCTTCTCGATCTCACGCCTCGGCAAATCCTTAGGGTAGCCGGAGATCGCCTGCCGGCCGGGTACCGGCGCCAGCTGCAACAGTTCCGCTACGGGCCAGGCGTCTTCAAGATCGACTGGGCGCTCGACGGGCCAATCCCCTGGACGGATCCTGCGACACTCCGCGCCGGCACGGTGCACCTCGGCGGGAACATGAGCGAGGTCGCCGCGTCCGAAGACGCCGTTGGGAGGGGCCGGCCGGCTGAGCGACCGTTCGTGTTGCTGGTCCAGCCGACGATCGCCGACCCGTCACGGGCGCCCGAGGGCAAGCACGTCGCCTGGGCGTACTGCCACGTCCCGAACGGCTCGAGCCAGGACATGACGGCCGCGATCGAGGCCCAGGTCGAACGCTTCGCGCCGGGGTTTCGCGACCAGATCCTCGCCCGGAGCGTCGGCGACGCCGCGGCCATGGAGGCCTACGACGCCAACTACATCGGCGGCGACATCAACGGCGGGATCCAGGACATCCGCCAACTCTTCTTCCGGCCCGTCGTCCGATGGAACCCCTACACGACGCCCAACCCGGGCATCTTCGTTTGTTCGTCATCGACACCGCCGGGCGGTGGCGTCCACGGCATGGGCGGTTGGCACGCAGCTCGTGCGGCGCTCAGGGGCGTACTCGGCGACTGACAGGCGCGCTGCACCCTCGCCACTCCGCCGCCACCCGGTCCCGCGCCCTACTGGACGCAGAACTCGTTGCCTTCCGGGTCCTCCATGACGGTCCAGGTGAGGGACCCGAGGCTCCGGGTCGGCCCCTCCGTTGCGCCGAGCCCGACCAGTCGCGCGACTTCGGAAGCACGATCCACAGAACGCCAGTCGAGATGCACCCGGTTCTTGCCGATCTTCGGCTCCGGGACCTTCTGGAAGAGCAGGGGCAGCGGCCAAGGTCCGTCTCCCAAGCGCTGATCTGCGGGCGGGACCAGCGACACGTATTGCTCGTTGACATCGTGCCGCTCCCAACCCAGGGCCGCCTCCCAGAACGGGACGACCACCTCGTGGTCGGCGCAGTCAATGACGATATCGCCCTGGCGCAGCGGCACGGCCCTGGTTACCGCCAGGAGCTCTTGGCGGTCTCCGGGTAGAGGCGCACCCGTCGATACGGCTCGCGCCCTCGGGATCGGGAGACGACATTCGCGCGCTCGGCCATCTGGTGCTGGAGCCGGCGGATATAGGCGTTCTGCGGGGACAGCTCAACCGGCTCGGCCTGCTGGATCACCATCCCGATCGCCTCTTCAGCCTCCCGCATCGCAGCATCCCGCGGGTCCAGCTCCAGGGCGAAGATCGAGGTCAGCGAGGCCTGCATCTGGGGCACGGTGTTGTGCTTCAGGACGTAGATCGGGAGGGCGCGCTCCTCGGCCTCGCGCACGAGCGGCGTCTTCTGGCGGTACTCCGTCCGGACGGTCATCACAACGTCCGCGTCATCGACCTCGGAGGTAACGACCACCGGCAGCTGGAGCTCACGGATCGCCTGTTCGAGGCGCTTCCGGCTGATCCCCTGCGGCAGAACGCGAAGCGTTGGCAGGCCCCCGGCGGTCGCCAGTTGCATATCGTCGTCATCATCGAGGCCACTGCCGGATGCGACCGGCAGATCGCCCACGGCCGGCGGATCCTCACCCGGTATCGCCGCGACGTTGACCGGGGCGGTGCCCTCGTCGACCTTCAGGGCGCCGATCACCTTCGAGGCCGATGCGCGCCACTCTCGCTGCCGCGCCAGCTCTCGCGCCTCGCGCGCACGAGCATCCGCGGGAGGAGTGGTACCGCGCTCGAGGGGCCCGCGGTCGGCGATCTCCCCGGCAATGAACGGCCCCTCGGATGAGCCCCGGGGCGCAGAGCCCGGAGCTCCGCGATCGGCTGGTCCACCAGTTGACACCCCGACGCGCGTCGGGCGCCATGACCCGGAAGCGCCGGGCCGATAGCCGGATCGGTAGCCGCGCTCGGAGCCGCCAAGGGCCGGGCCCGCGCCCGGCGGTCCGGACCGATACGCCCCGTCACCACGCCACCCCGGCTCCATTCGCCAGGACGAACGGCTGCCCCCAAATCCTGAGAATCGATCGGGGGTCGCGCCATCGCGCGCGGATGGCTTCGGACGCGCCTGAGACCGATGAACGCCTTCCTCGTCGCGCCAGCGCTGCTCACCGGCGACCTGCTCACCACGGAGGAGCGCATCGACCGTCTCGGTCACGTCGGCATGGGCCATGACCCGCTCGCGCTCCTGGATCTCGATGATCACGTCGAAGGTCGGCGGCGCCTTGCGCTCGAGGACGCTCTTCTGGGTCCGACGCCGACGCGCCTCCTCATCCCCGAGGGTCACGCTCTGGATCCCGCCGATGAGATCCGACAGGGTCGGGTTGAGCATCAGGTTGTCCAGGTTGTTGCCGTGCGCGGTGCCGATCAGCTGGACACCGCGTTCACCGATCGTCCGGGCAGCCTGGGCTTCCAGCTCGGTCCCGATCTCGTCGATGACGATGACCTGGGGCATGTGGTTCTCGACCGCCTCGATCATCACCTCGTGCTGGACGGACGGCGTCCGGACCTGCATCCGCCGGGCCTTGCCGATCGCCGGGTGCGGGATGTCGCCGTCGCCGGCGATCTCGTTCGAGGTATCGACCACCACGACCCGCTTGCCGAAATCGTCGGCCAGGACGCGCGCCGCCTCACGCAGCATCGTCGTCTTGCCGATCCCCGGGCGACCCATGATCAGGATCGACTTTCCGCTCTCGACGAAGTCAGCGATGATGTCGATCGTCCCATAGACGGCACGCCCGATCCGGCAGGTCAACCCGACGATCTTCCCGTTCCGATTTCGAATGGCGCTGATCCGATGGAGCGTGCGCTCGATCCCGGCCCGGTTGTCATCCCCGAACGTCCCGATGTGATCGACGACGTAGGCGATATCCGCCTCGCCGATCTCCCGCTCAAGGAGCGTCACCTCGGAATTCGGGAACCGTGCCTCGGGACGCCGTCCAAGATCCAGGACCACCTCGATGATCGCCGTCGGCTCGGGCAGCGCGTGGAGGGCGTTGACGATCTCGGGCGGCAGCGCCGCGAGGAGCGCGTCCAGGTCGTCGATGGTCTCGCGACGGGCGGGTCGTTCCTCAGGAACCACGCGTGACCTCCCATGGGCGGACGCCTGCTGGCACCAACGCCGGCTCGGCGACACGGACGAGGGTTTCCTTCATCAGCAGCGTGACGGTGGAGATCGATTTGAAGTCTGCTTCCTCCAGTCGGCGGTCGAGTGGTGCTTCATAGGTTCGCACGGGCGCGACCACGCCGTGAGCGTGCGCGCGCTGGCCCGCCTTATCGACCCGCGCCCGGATGTCGCCGAGGCCGAAGTCGATGAACTCGGACAGGTCTCGCTCCGGCCGGCCCATCACCCGCAGGTAGTGGGGCTGATCCTCGCCGGCCACGCCGAGCTGGATGAACCCGTCAAGCGTCACCCCATCGGCGCCCTCGAGGACGTAGCCCTCGACATCCGCGAAGCGCAGCAGTGGGGCAAGGCTGCTCCGCGGGACCCGCCACTGCGAGCCTTGCCGCTCCCAGTCCGGGATCCGGAAGGACTCGAGGCGCCGCACTGGAGCTGGCGTGACCGCGTCGTAGAGGCTCATCAGGGCGACCGCGTCGCGCGGCGTGACGGTCCGGATCCGGGCCGCGATGCGGCTGTCTTCGGCCCACGGTTTGGGCAGCGCGACCGAGTTGTCGCGGTAGAGCACACGCTCTTCGCCATAGCGCGCGAACCCGGCCTGCATGAGGAGCTCGACATTGCCACCCGCGTCCAGGCAGGCCACGTGGAACCGTCCGGCCCCGCGCTTCTGGCCCTCGCGCAGGATCTGCTGAACGAGCCTGAACCGGATGTCGCCGGCACTCGCCCCGGGCAGTCCGGACAGGCCGTCGAGCTCCACGATCGTCCATTCGTCGCGGTGGCTCTCACGCTCGACGCGAACGAGGCCGGCGACCCGCCGATCCTCTTCATAGACGAACAGGAGATCGTTCGGCCGGAAGGCACCGAGCGGCAGGCGGAACAGGCTGAACACGCCGATCCGCGGCCCGGTCACCGGGAGGCCCAACGAGCGCCCGCCGGCCGCGTCGTCCTCGCACAGTCGCGACAACTCACCAAGGGCAGCCAGGTCCGTGATCCGGGCGGCACGGACCTTGCCCGTCGGGCGTGCCGGTCGGGTAGGGCTCATCGGGCGAGGCCCTCGCGGCGCGTCGGATGACGGCGGCGACCGGCGCCCTCGGCTGGATCGTCATGCTCGGACGCCATCGTCGCGATGAGGCGATGGAACCGCGTTTCTCCGGCTAGCTCGGGATGAAAGGCCGTCGCCACGACATTCCGTTCGCGGACCGCAACGATCCGCCCGTCGTCCAGTCTGGCCAGGACATCGACCCCTGGACCGACACGCTCGACGACCGGGGCGCGGACGAAGACCCCGTGGACCGGGGTATCGCCGAGGACCGGCACGGAAACCATGCCCTCGAACGAATCGAGCTGGCGCCCGAAGGCGTTCCGGCGAACAGCCACATCGAGGAGCGGAAGGACCGGCTCGTCGCCATCCACGATCTCGCGCGACAGCAGGATCATCCCCGCGCAGGTCCCGAAGATCGGCGCGCCGGAGCGGGCGAGTTCCATGATCGGCTCGCGAAGGCCCCAGCGATCGATCAGCCGTCGCTGGGCGGTGGACTCGCCGCCCGGCAGGATCAGCCCGCTGACGTCGATGAGATCGGACGGCAGGCGCACCTCCACACCCTCGACGCCGATGACATCGAGGGTGGCCATGTGTTCGGCGAACGCCCCCTGGACGGCGAGAACCCCGATTCGCATCGGTCGCACCTCGCCGTCGCCGGCGTGGCGAGCTACCAACCTCGAACGGCCAGCCGATCCGACTCGGCGAGTTGTTCCATCGCGATGCCGCGCATCGGTGCACCGAGGCCCTTGCTGATCTCGGCCAGGATCTTGGGGTCGTCGAAATGCGTGGTCGCCTGGACGATGGCGTTGGCCATCCGGGCCGGATCTTCGCTCTTGAAGATGCCGGAGCCGACGAACACGCCCTCCGCCCCAAGCTGCATCACGAGCGCCGCGTCAGCGGGGGTCGAGATCCCGCCGGCCACGAAGTTGACGACCGGCAGCCGGCCATCGCGCGCGATCTGCTTCACCAGCTCGTAGGGCGCCTGCAGCTCTTTCGCGGCGACGAACAGCTCGTCCTCGCGCATGCCCTGGAGGCGCCGGATCTCGCCGAGCACGTCACGCAGCTGGCGGACGGCCTCGACGACGTTGCCGGTCCCGGCTTCGCCCTTGGTCCGCATCATCGCGGCGCCCTCGTTGATCCGACGGATCGCCTCGCCGAGGTTTCGGCAGCCGCACACGAACGGAACCTTGAAGGCGTGCTTGTCGATGTGGTTGGCCGAATCGGCCGGGGTCAGCACTTCGGACTCATCGATGTAGTCAACACCGAGCGCCTCGAGGATCTGGGCCTCGACGAAGTGGCCGATCCGTGCCTTGGCCATCACCGGGATGGTGACGGCGTCCATGATCCCCACGATCATCTCTGGATCGGACATCCGGGCGACGCCGCCAGCGGCGCGAATGTCCGATGGCACGCGCTCGAGGGCCATGACGGCCACGGCGCCGGCATCCTCGGCGATCTTCGCGTGATCTGCGGTGACGACGTCCATGATGACGCCGCCCTTGAGCATCTGGGCGAGACCCTTTTTCGTCGCCCAGGTAGAGGTCTCGACGGTCATGTTGGGACTGCTTCCTCAGGTCCTGCTGCGGGGTTACCGGTCCGCCAGCCTCGGGGTCCTCGCCCGTTCGAGCCGGCCGGGTCGCCGCAGCGCGGCGCGATTATCTCATGGGCGCGCGCGGACTCCGAATCTGCTGATCGCCCCACGGCGCGCGCGAGCGGCCGAGGCGGCGGCCCCTCCGCCGATCGTCCGGGGCGGCGACCCCTCCGGCGCCTCGACGCTCCCTATATTCCGCGCCAGAATGGAAGGCGGCAGCCGGTTCTGACCGGCGCCTCGCGACGTGCACGCACCGCGTCACCATGTGGAGGCCGACTCGACGATGCGCCTGCGTCTCCTCGATCTCGGCGGCGTTCCCGGCGTCCGCAGCCAGGCCGTCTACCACGCGCTGTGCGACAGCGTGACCGAGGGCGGACCAAACACCCTGGCCATCATGTACCCCACCAACCCGTATGTCTCCGTCGGCTTCCACCGCGACCTCGAGACGGAAATCGACACCGGGTTCTGCGCTTCACGCGATCTGCCCGTCTACCGCCGGCGGGTCGGCGGGGGCACGGTCTATCTCGACAGGGACCAGGTGTTCTTCCAACTGATCCTCCACGAGCAACACGCGCGGATGTCGGTGGAGCGCGCATATGGAGAGTTTCTCGAGCCGGCCGCATCGGCCTATCGCACCCTCGGTCTCGCCGCGGCGCGCATGGGCGTCAACGACCTCGCGATCGACGGACGCAAGCTGAGTGGGACCGGGATGGCCTCCATCGGCGACGCGGTGGTCTTCGTGGGAAACATCATCTGCGATGTCGACCACGCGACCATGGCGGGCATCCTTCGGCTGCCGGACGCGCCCGCCGCGGCATGGGTGGAAGCGAGCATGCGACGCTGGGTCACCTCCATCCGTGGCGAGCTCGGAGCGACGCCCGACTACGGCACGGTCGCAGCGGCGCTGGGGGCGGCGTACGAAGCATGGGCCGGCGAACCCCTCAAGCCGGGAGCGCTCTCAGCACGCGAGATCGAGCTCATCGAGGAGATCGAAATCCGGCTGCAGTCAAAGGAGTGGCTACGCCGGGATGACTATGAGCGCGCCGTGGGCCATGCGTCGCCGGTCCGCCGGGTGAAGATCCGCGCCGGGCGCTGGGACGGATTCTTTCCCTGGGCGGCAGCGGCTCGCGGGAGCGGCGCGCCCAAGCCGGATGAGCCGCCCATTCGTGTCTACGTGTCATCCGACGCGGGTGTCGTGGAGGCGATCCGGTTCGTGCCCGATCGTGGGCTCGCCACCATGGCGAAGGATCTCGTGGGTCGTAACCCGGCTGACCCAGGAACTGCCGACCGCATCACGCGTAGACTGGGCGCCACCTCGGGTCTACAGCTCGCCGAACTCCTGGCAATCGCCGCTCGGCCGGAAGGGTGAGGTTCACGATGAGCCATGCGCACGCAGCTCCCGTCGGGCGACCATGACGCAGGCCCGACGCTACTCCGTGCCGACCGACCGGGCCTACGAGCGTGACACCAATCTGTGGGTCCAACGGATCGGAGATCACGTCCGGATCGGATTGGACGAACTCGGCCAGGAGATGAACGGTGACCTCGCCTTCATGCAACTCGCCGCGCCGGGAACCGTCATCGTCCGCGGTCAGGAGATGGGCAGCGTCGAGGCCGGCAAGTACGTCGGTCCACTCCTGAGCCCCGTCGCCGGCACGGTTCGGGCGATCAACCAGGCTGTACTCGACCGTCCACGCCTGGCCAATGAGGACCCGCTCGGTGCTGGCTGGCTCGTCGAGTTGGAGCTGGCGCCTGGCGAGACATTCGACCACCTCGTAACGGATCCCGACGAGATCCAGGCGTGGTTCGACGGTCGCCTCCGGGACTTCCGCCAAAAGGGCGTCCTCGCGGAATGACCGCGCTGACCGCTGCCGCAGACCCGGCTGCCGTCACCGGCGCTGCGGCAAACCCGGCCGCCCTGGCGACCGACGCCTTCGTGGCCCGCCAGGGTCACTTTCCCGATGAGATCAACTTCCACGCTCCAGGCCTCAAGCGCTACCGGACCGAGGCATTCGAGCAGACGAATCCACGTGCGTGGCTGCCGATCAGCGTTACCGGCGATGCCTGTGCCCTCCAGTGCGAGCACTGCGTGGCGAAGGTCCTGAACCCGATGATCAGCCTGCAGGCTTCCAAGAACCTGTTCGAATTGTGTGCTGACCTCCAGGCGACCGGCACGAACGGCGTGCTCGTCAGTGGCGGCTCGATGAAGAACGGCCAGGTCCCGTTGCTCAAGCACGTCGAGCACATGAAGCGGGTCAAGGACGAGCTCGGGATGAAGATCATCTGCCATACCGGCCTGGTCAGCGAGGAAACGGCGGCCGGACTCGCCTACGCCGGCATCGATGGCGCGATGATCGACATCATGGGCGCCGAGGAGACGATCTCCGAGGTCTACCACCTCGAAGCCTCGGTCGACGACTTCGAGGTTTCCCTCGAGCGACTGACTCGGCATGACCTCATGACCCTGCCGCACATTGTCCTCGGGCTGCACTTCGGTAGATTCCTCGGCGAGCAGCGCGCGCTCGAGATCATCGCCCGCTACCCCGTCTCGGCACTGATCCTTGTGGTCCTGATGCCGGTCTTCGGGACACCGATGGCCAACCTCGCGCCGCCTCCCGTCGACGAGAGCATCGCGTTCTTCCGGACCGCGCGCCTGGCAATGCCCCAGACGCGAGTGATGCTCGGATGTGCCCGGCCCGGCGGGAAGGTGAAGATCGAGCTCGACCGGGCCGCGATCGACATGGGCCTCAATGGGATAGCGTTCCCCGCCGAGGGAATCGTGGAGTACGCCGTGGAACGTGGACTCGAGCCGAAGTTCTACGAGTACTGCTGCTCCCTCACCTGGGGCGTCTGATCGTGTTCAGTGTCTCGGCCGGGATGTCCTGATCGTGGAGCGTTGGCGGCTGATCGTCGATGACGGGGCCTCCGCCGCGTTCGGGCTGGCCGCCGACGAGTGGCTGATGGGCCATCACGCAGGCAGCGATGGCTACGATGCGACGCTCCGGCTCTACACGTACGAGTCGCATTGCGCGCTGATCGGCCGGTTCCAGGATCTCGCCACCGAGGTGCGACTCGACGAGTGCGCGCGCGACGGGGTCGACGTCAATCGCCGGCCCACGGGCGGGGGCGCGATCCTGATGGGCCGCGATCAGCTGGGCGTGGCCCTGACGTTCGCCGCGGATCGTCCCGGCCTGCCTGGACTCCCTGCTCACCTGTACACCCACCTCGCCGCCGGCGTCGTGGAAGGCCTTGAAACGATGGGCGTTCAGCCGCGATTCCGTCCGAAGAACGACCTCGAAGCGAGTGGCCGCAAGATCGCCGGCCTCGGCGTGTGCCGCGATGCGAGCGGCGGGATGCTCTTCCACACGAGCCTGCTGGTGGATCTGGATGTGCCGCTGATGCTCAGGCTGCTGTCGATCCCTGCCGAGAAGATCTCCGACAAGGTCCTTCGCTTTGTCGCGGACCGTACGACGACGGTACGGCGTGAGACGGGCAGGGACGTGACCATCGAGGAGGCGTGCACCGCAGTCGCCGCAGGCTATGCCCAGCGGTTCGGCGCGGAGCTTGTCGCGCAACCGCTCAACGTCGCGGAGCTCTCGGCGATCGACGACCTCATCCGCACCAAGTACGCCACGACGGAATGGATCGACCAGCGTCGCCTGGATGCCGCGGATGGCGACCCGCGCGCACAGTCGCGGGCGGCACTGGTGGGTGCATGCTTCGGGCCGGCCGGGGCGGGCGTGGGATCCGCGATGACCAAGACGCCGGGTGGCCTGCTCCGGGTCTACGCCGCGCTCAGCGGGGACACGATCAAGAGCGTCCTCGTGACCGGCGACTTCTTCGCGGACCCGACGACCGTGACGCGCCTCGAGGCGCGGCTGAAGTGGGCGCCCGCCGAGCCCGCGACGATCCGTGCCGCGGTTGATGCCGAAGTGGGCGAAGCGGGCGTCGAATATCTCGCGAGCGCTGAGCTGGCGGCGATCATCGAGAAGGCCGTGGATAACGCCAAGCGAGCGAGGAGTGCTGCCCTGTGACGCTCCGGGAACTGCCCGTCCTGCCGCTCGGCAACCATCAGACTCACGACCACGCGGGCGCTGACGGTTTGCCCGCCAACAATCCATTCCAGGCGAGCCCGGACTTCGTGCGGATCAGCATGGCGAGCGCCCTTGCGCTCCGCTACCGGTCTGGGAAGTTCGCGCGCGACTTCGCCTTCGGTGGGATCAATCTTCTGCTCAACTACGAGGACGGATGCCGGTCCGATTGCGGGTATTGCGGCCTCGGCCGATCGCGACCCGGGGAGTACGACGAAAAGTCGTTCATCCGCGTCGAGTGGCCAATCGTTCCCACCGACGACCTCGTTGACCGTGTTGTCCGATACGAGGAACAGATGACCCGGCTGTGCATCTCGATGGTCACGAACAAGCGCTCGTACCCGGACACCCTCGACATATCACGCCGGATTACCGCTCGAACCAGCGTGCCCCTGTCGGTTCTGGTTGCGCCGCCCACGCTCAACGAGGATCGCCTGGTCGCCCTCCGCGAGGCCAACGTGGACATGATCGGATTCGGGCTCGACGCCGTCACCGAGGAGGTGTTCGTCCGCCATCGCAAGGATGTGCCATCGGGCGGCGGGCTCAAGTGGGACCAGTACTGGCGCCTGATCCACGCCGCACGACGCATCTACGGGCCGTGGAAGATCAACTGCCATACGCTCGTGGGGATCGGCGAGACGGATCGTGACCTGATGATGATCTTCGACGACCTCAAGCGCCAGCAGATCTTCTCGTACCTGTTTTGCTTCAACCCGGAGCCAGACTCACGAATGGGCGACTGGCCAAAGTCGCCGCTCGAGCGCTGGCGCCGCATCCAGTTGGCCAAATGGTTGCTCGAGGAGCACGACGTGCCATTGGCCGACTTCCGGTTCGACGATGACGGCGTCCTCGTCGGCCTCGGGGGCGGCTTCGAGCTTGCGTCCCAGGCAGTTGAGAGCGGGATGCCATTCATGACGAACGGCTGCCCGAGCGCGGGTGGCACGCCCGGCTGCAGCCGTCCATATGGCAGCTATCGGCCGTCCGAACCGTTTCGCGATTTCCCGTTCAAGCCGGTCGGGGTTGACATCGTGGGAATCTGGGACGATCTCCGTCTGGACGATCTGACGTCGGGCTGACCCACGGCGCACGCGATCGGCTGGCTAGTCAGCGACCGATGGTGCGGACGACCCCGGACATCAGCTTGGTGGCACGGCGCGCGGCCGTCGGCGACAGTCGACTGACCACATCGACCAGTTCCAGCACGTCGTCGTCGGGCAGGCCACCCAGCAGGTGGACGAGGCGCAGGACCGTGTCGTCCGAAACCTCGCCGAGCAGGCGCAACGCCCGCTCCAGTTCCCGAGGATCGAGGCGTGGAACGAGGCCCACGGCCCGATCGAACAGCCGGACGAAGACGAGGAAGGTCGCCAGCCATTCCCGAAGATGGATCAGGTCCTGGTCGTCGGGATGTGCCTTGGCGGCCACTGCGACGTCGGCGGCCGTGGCCTCGAGGACGCCGATGATCGGGTCGCCCTCGCGCAGCTTGCGCTCGGCAACGACGCGGCCGAACCAGCGCCAGTGGTCCCCGACTGCCTGGTAGGCGGCCCCGGCGGGTCCCCGGCGACCAACGCGACGGGGTTCCGCGACCCGCTCCACCAGGCCCCAGGCCTCGGCATCGGCGAGGGCCAGGCTGGCCGCACGGTGGGACAGGCCAAGAGCTTCGCGGACCTCGCGCTCAGTCAGCGCCGCGCGGCGTGTCATCAGGTAGGCATGGACGCGGGCGATCGCGGGGGCAACGCCCCAGGCTGCCCCCATCTCGCCCCAGGCATCCGCGAGGCGCAGGCGAATGGCTTCGGCCGCGGGTGAAGTCGCGTCCGAAACCTGCACCTTGACAGTAGCGGGTTCAGCGGTCATAACTTGCTAGGTGACAGTAGCATAAAGAAAGGTCGAGATGATGCCCATCCCTGTGACTCGCGCGACTCAGGCCATGTTGCCGCAACGCCAGGTGGCCCGGGTCGTGATCGGCGGCGGGACGGGGCTCATCGGGCGGGCGCTCACCGAGTCGCTGGTCCGCGACGGCATCGCGGTCGACATCCTGACACGGGGCTCCGGCTCCGCCTCGCGCGGCCCCGACGCCGCCTCGCGGCAGTCCGCCCGCCCAAGCGTCAGATTCGTGACCTGGAATCCAAAGGATCCTGGCGGCCTCGCGGCGCTGGCGGGGGTGCTGTCCGGCGGCGACGCGGTCGTCAACCTGACCGGGGTGCCCGTCGGGCCCTGGCCGTGGACCGCCGGCCGACGACGAACGATTCTCGCCAGTCGCGTCGAGCCGACGCAGTACCTCGTCGCCGCGCTGGCGAGCCTCGCCCCGCAAGATCGCCCCGCCACCTTCGTGGGCGCCTCGGGTATCGACGGGTACATGGATATCGGCGCGGCGCCAGGGACTGAGGCCACGGACATCGGCGCCACGGCCGGCTTCCTCGCCGAAGTTGGTCGGGCGTGGGAGGCTGCCGCACTCGACGCCGAGCCGCTCGGCATCCGCGTGGTGACGGTCCGGACTGCGGTAGTCCTCGGGCGAGACAGTGCGCTGCTGCCCTTGCTTTCCCTGCCCGTTCGACTCGGGCTCGGCGGGCGCTACGGCAGCGGCGACCAGTGGTTCAGCTGGGTCCACCTCGACGACCTCGTCAGCGCGTATCGACTCGCCATCGAGGACCCCGGGGTCTCGGGGCCGCTCATCGCGTCCGCGCCCGAGCCGTGTCGGCAGCGCGACTTCGTGGCGGTGATGGCCCGGGTGTTACGTCGCCCGAACTGGCTGCCCGTCCCAGCCTGGGTGCTGCGCCTGGTCCTCCGCGAGGAGGCGACACTCCTGCTGGGCTCGCGAAACGTAATCCCTGCCCGACTGCTGGAAGCGGGGTTCGCGTTCAGGTTCCCCGGGCTCGAGGGCGCACTCCGGGACGCATTGCGGCGCCCGATGCCGAGTCAGTGAGGTGGCGCCGCACGTGACCCAGGGATGAAGCCGTCCACGATGCGGACCGCCACCTTCGCTGGACTGTCGGTCGGAGCGATCGGCGGATTCCTGTTGCTGGAGTGGCCGCCGATCGGACTGCTGATCGTGGTCGTGTATCTCGTCCTTGCCCGCTTCGCCCGCCAGGCGCTGGCGGGTCTCGGAGGGTCGCTGATCAGCGTCGGCGCGGTGTGGCTCGTGCTCTTTGGCCGGGTGAAACTGTCGTGCGACCGGACGGGCCCCGGCGGCACGTGCGAATCCCCGGGGATCGATGGCATCCTTCTCGTCGCACTTGCGATCCTGCTGCTGGGCATCGGCAGCTGGCTCCTCGCGGCGCAGAGAGCACGCAGCGGCTGATCGCGGCGCGGGTATCCGGCCACGAGGGCCGCGTCCTACACTCGCGTCCTGCCCGTCGTTCGAAGCCGGATTGATTCGACGGCCGGTGTCGCCGATGCCGAGGCGCTCGACGACGGTCAGGCCCTCGCCCTCGGTCACCACGTTCCCATGTTTGAGTATCTTGGCCCGCACGATCCGTCATAACAGTCAACAGGGTCCGAGACTAGCCCGGGCTGGTGATGGAGGGGGAATGAGGCGCGATCTCGTCGAGGCGGCAAGCCGCGGAGACCACGAGGCATTCGAAGTCCTCGCGACCTCCGCAGGCGATCGCCTGTACGCGGTCGCGCGCCTGATCCTTCGGTCGGCCGACCTGGCGGAGGACGCAGTGCAGGAAGCGCTTGTTCGCGCGTGGCAAAAGCTTCCCTAGCTGCGCGATCCGGATCGGTTCGACGCCTGGCTCCATCGCCTGGTGGTCAACGCCTGCGCCGACCAGGGCCGACAGCTGCAGCGCTGGTCGCACCAGGTGCGACCGCTCCAGATTGACCGCTCGGTCAGCGACGACACCGGGTCCATTGCCGATCGGGATCAGCTCGACCGGGCATTCACACGGCTCAAGCCCGAGCAGCGGGCCGTGGTCGTCCTCCACCACTACAGCGGGTTCTCGGCAGCCGAGATCGCGCGAATCCTCGACATTCCGACGGGGACCGCCAGATCACGACTTCACTACGCGACCGAGGCGATGCGTGCGGCGCTCGAAGCCGACGCGCGGCAGCCGGCGGCCGCCCACAACGGGACCGTGTGATGCCGACCGACAAGAAGCTTGACCAGACGATCAGCAGCTGGCTCGAGGCCGAAGCCCCGATGCGGCTACCCGATCGTGTCTTGGGCGCCACC